>NZ_JBHWDU010000040.1:0-45275 GCF_042734825.1 Kitasatospora sp. NPDC059648
GAGCTGCAGTTGGTCCTCGCCACCTGGGCAGGCAATTGCCCGACCTGCCATCGCGACATACCGACACCCATGCGAACCTGACCAAGCCCTACTAGGCAGCGAGACAGGAAGCGGTACCGATGGTCCGTTTGTCAGCCGACTGATGGGGCTGCCGCCGGTCAGCCAAGCCGACAGGCGAAAGCGGAGACGTGGTCAGCCTGCGCAAGGCGGCCGCCTATTTCCCGGCCGAGACGACACGGTGATGATCCGCTTCCGTTTCGTTGAAGATCACCACGGCACCTGGGGCGTCAAGCGGCTGCACCGATCCCGCAGCGCAGAGACCTGGTGAGCGTGACTGGTGCTGCGTCTGCGACGGCCAGCACGGTCGGCCGGACTTGGCAAGCCCTCGATCCGGGCGAGGCCAGCACGGTGGAAGTCGCCCGGATCACGAGGCTGGACGAGGTCGTGGCGTTGTGGGGCATGGGTGGTGGCGTGTCCACGAAAGAGTCACTACCCCTCCGGATCGTCAGCCGGTTAGGGAGTGTCTTACGGATCACGTCGGATCAGCGGGCGTCGTTGGAGTTCGTGCCTGGCGGCGCCCGCCTGGCGGGCGCCGCCAGGCACCCTTCACCCGTACACCGCGGCCAAGGTGGACCCCAGCACGATCACCAGCACGATCAGAGTTATGCCGGCTTTGAGGACCGGGTGCTCCCAGCGCAGGGGCTCGTCGTCCTCCGGCCCGCCGTACGGCTCGAGTTCGGGCGGCAGCCCGAACTCTTCCTCGGGCTCGGCGGGCGGCGCCTCCTCCTGGGCCGCCGGGCGCCGGACGAGCAGCGGCGCGGTGAGGTCGACGGGCAGTGTCCGCAGGAGCGCCTCCAACCGCTGGGCGTCGACGGTCTCGGTCAGCTCGTGCAGTTCAGACAGCAGCGCCTGGTCGGCGACCGCGCGGCTCTGCCCGACCCAGGACAGCCGCCAGCCGGTGGCCAGCCCGTCGCGGACCAGCACCTGGTAGAGCAGCGCGCGCAGGGCGCCGGGCAGTGCGCGGGCCGGGGCCAGGGTCTCCGGGGCCTTGGCGAGGGCCTCCAGCACCGTCTGCAGACTGGGCCGTGTGGTGCGGCCGCTGCGGCCGGCCGCCCGGGCCAGGGCCTGGGCGCTTTCGCCGGTGAGCGTCGCCGCCGCGGTCGAGGCCCAGGCCGCCGTCGCCAGCCAGGTCGTGTCCGGGTCGCCGGCGAATTGCGGCAGGAGCATCAGGCTGAGTTCGGCGGCCCGCTGGTCGGGGTCGGTCAGCACCTCGATCGCGGGAACCGGTACGCAGGCCGGCGCGGCTGCGTCCGCGTGGGCGTCCACGGCGGCTAGGGCGTCCAGGCGTTGCGCGAGCGGGGGGTGGCGATCGAACCGGGAGGCGGGCCGCGTCGGCGGCGAGTTCCGCCATCGGCGGAGGGTGTCCTGGTACTCGGGGGCGGCGAGCATCTGTGCGAAGACGGCGAACGGATCGTCGGGCAACCAGCCTGCCCCGGCCACCGGCTCCAGGTAGTCGCAGAGCAACCGGGTCCAGGCGAGCGCCAGGGAGTGCGCGCTGCGCAAGGCGTCGGCCATCACCACGGCTCCGACGACCTGGGCCGACATCCGGTCCGCCTCGAACTCCTGGCGCCGCCCGATCGCCGAGGTCAGCCGGGTGTAGAGCCGGGCGTAGCCGGAGAACAGGACGTACCAGGTGTAGGCCGGATGATACAAGTTCTCGTCCTGCACCATTGGGTGTCGGCCGAGGCGTTCGAGGATGGATTCGAGCGCGGTGGCCCCCCGGCGGGTGACGGACGACAATGCGGTGTGGCGTCCCGCGTAGTGGCCGAGCTCATGGCAGATCACCGCCTCCAGCTCGTCCCGCGTCAGCCCCACCAGCAGCGGCATCCCCACGTAGAGCCGACGGGTGCCTCCCAACAGCCCCAGCAGGGTGGCGTGTTCGAGGACCATCGCGTTGGCCTGGAGGATCAGGTAGAGCCGGGTCGGCGGGCGCACCCCCAGCCGCCCGGCAAGCTCGTGAACGGTGTTCCACAGGGCTGGTTCCTCCTCCGGGGTCACCTCGACCGAACCCTCCGGGTCCTGGGCCGGACGACCCGCCGCGTACAGCGACAGGAGGACCGTCCCGATGACGGGCGTGGAGAAGACCACCGTCAACAAGAGCCTGCTGAAGTCGTCCGGCGGTGCCTTGACGAGGAGGACCACCAACCCTGCGTAGAGTGCCACGGAGGTGAGCAGGACCAGATAGCTGACGAACAGCATGACGACACCGAGCAACGCCCGCACGGAGACCAGGAACACCGAGGGCTTCACCCGAGCCTCCCGGCGTCCTGACCCCACGCCTCGGCCAGCCGCTCCAGCAGCAGGTCGAGCCCGAGCCGGTCGTGCTCGAAGGCTTCCTCCAGCCACAGGGACGCATCGAGGAGTTCGACCAGCAGCTGATCCTGCAGTCCGCCGGCCGGCGCGTCCACCAGGGCGTCGAAGTCGGCCCAGAGCTCCTGCGAGGTGGTCCTGAGTCGCTTCGCCAGGCTGTTGCGGGCCTGCTTCACATGGACGGCGACCGTGTTGACGGAGATCTTCAGGTCCTCGGCGATCGCCCGCTGCGGCTCCGCCTGGAGGCAGAACCGCACCAGCACCTCCCGCTGCCGTTCGGGCAGATCCCGCACGGCCTCGAGCACCTCGCGCGTCTCGACGGTCATCTCGATCCTGGCCTGCGCGGGGGTTGCCGCCTGCAGCCAGCTCGCCACTTCCCTGGTGCGCCGCTCGCCCCGGCGGCGGAACTCGTTGCGCATGACCTCCCGCAGGTACGCCTCGGGGTGGTCCATCGCGCGCAGCCGCGACCACATGCGGCTGGCCTGCACGTACGCCTCCTGGACCAGATCCTCCGCGGTCTCCCCGTCCTGACACAGGAAGCGCGCCTGCGCGCGCAGCCTGGCTTGGGTCACCCGGACGAACTCCTCCAGTTCTTCGGGAGGTTCCGCCCGGGGTGGCACCGTTCCCTGATCAGACGTCATGATGTCCTTTCCTGCGTGTGATTCGACTTCGACCGTGCTCCGCGCACCAAGAGGACACTCCCGTCCGCCTGCCGGTCCTCCACCGTCGCCCCGGGCCCCGCCGTGCGGACCAGGGTCTCCAGCACGGCGCCGCGCGTGCGTTCCCGCACTACCGCCAGTCGGTAGGACACGAACTGGCGCGCCAGCCTCACGGTGCCGGCGCACATGGCCAGCAGGACCGTCTCCCACATTTCTCCGCCTCTTCTCGTCGACGGCGACGCCTTCGCGTCAACCTCGCATGGTGAAAGGGGTCTTGAGTGGAAAACCTTTACCCTCACAGCAACAGCGATGATGTGATTCACCTCACATCCGCTGCACCGCGCCGCCGATCCGGGACTCGGCTCCACCAGGCACACGCCTGGACCGACGTGATGCCGGGGCGGCGACCTGTAGGCCCTCGGCGTCATCCCACCGGGACAAGCAGGAGGCCGTAGACCCGGGCGCTGCGTTCGGGGCCGGAGAACAACCGCAGCTCTGTCAACAGGCAAGTGGACTGCCGAACTTGGCTTCAGTGCCATGGGCTCACTCGCCCGGTATCTCGCCGACTACCGGCAGGGCTGTCCCACTGCTTCGGCTAGGAGCGTGGGTCAGTAACGAGCAAGCGGCTCCGCTCCCGTGACCGACGGATCGGTCGCGGCGGCCTCGGCGGGGCCTGTGTGGGGTTCGGACGGGGGGCTGCCCGCCAGGTGTCCGGCGGGCAGGGCTCGTGACGTGGCCGGGGAGCCCGGCTGGGTCAGCTGGCCAGGGCGGCGATCCCTGCTGTCCCGGCGTGGCGGAAGATCTTGCGGAGGTTGTGGCAGGCAGCGAGCAGGCGCCACTCTCCGCGGGCGCCGTCCTCGCCGCGCAGGAGGAGCTGGCGGCCGTTCCGGCAGGTCGTGATCTGCCCGAAGACGGGTTCGACGATGGCTTTGCGGCGGCTGTAGGCCTTCCGGCCGGGCTTGGTCCGCAGCTTGCGGGCCGTGCGCTCCTTCAGGGTCGCGTCTTTGGGGATGCGTCCGCGTGGTGCTGGTGGGAGCTGCTCGTCGTGGCCGAGGCGGCCGGTGGCCAAAAAACTCCGGTCGTGCCCGGCAGGAGGACGTGGGCGCTCTGCCCGAAGGCAGATCCGAGCATGGCGCCCATGAACAGGGACGGCGCGAACACGCCGCCGGAGCCCCCGATGCCGATGGTCAGACTCGTCGCCGCGATCTTCCCGGCCAGAAGGAGGACCAGGAGTCCGACGGCGTACTTCCCCTCGACGGCGTTCTCCAGCGCCGGGTAGCCGACCCCGTACATCTGCGGAAGGGCGAGCAGCAGGGCGCCGAGGAAGACCCCGCCGACGGCGGGCCGGGCCCATTCCGGGCCGCGCCAAAGGAAGTCGCAGCCGTCCTCGACGAGGTGGAGGACGCGGGAGAACGCGACCCCGACCACGCCGGCGACGATGCCGAGCAGAGCGAACAGCAGGTACTCCAGCAGATGCTGAACACTGAACGCAGGAAGGTGCAGGAAAGGCGGGGTGCCGAAAGCCGCACGTCCGATCACCGAGGCGGCGACGGAGGCGAGCACGACCACGCCGAACGCCTCGGCGGTGAAGTCGCTCAGTATCAGCTCCATCGCGAAGAACACCCCGGCCAGCGGGGCGTTGAAGATCGCCGCGATCCCGCCCGCGGCGCCGCACGCCATCAGCACCCGCATCCGGTCCTCGGCCACGCGGACCAGGCGCCCGGCGGTGGAGCGAGCGCGGATCCGATCTGCACGATGGGCCCCTCACGGCCGACCGAGCCGCCTCCGCCGATACACAGGGCAGAGGCCAGCGACTTGACCGCCGCCACCTGCGGGGCGATCCGCCCGCCACGGCGGGCGACGGCATACATCACCTCCGGCACGCCGTGGCCGCGCGCCTCCTTAGCGAAGCGCTGCACCAGCGGCCCGTACAGCAGGCCGGCGACGACCGGTGCGAGGAGGACGAAGTACGGGCCCAGCCACGGCATGTGGGGGTTCGGGGCGTGGTCCGCCTCCGAGTAGTCGGCATGCCCGGACAGCAGCAGGGTGAAGGTCCTGATCAGCCAGCGGAAGACGATCGCGCCGACGCCGGCCGCAGCACCGACGACAAGTGCGAGGACGACCAGACCGCTTTCGTCCTCCCGCACAGCGAGCAGGGCCGCACGGGGACCGTGGGAAAAAATATGGCGGTCCGCCGCCATCCGGCGGCGTCGGCATGGTTGCGCGCTTCCCAGACACCTTTGCATTATGCAAATAATATGACGCCGAGACCAGAGCGGCTCGCAGACAGGACATCGATCACACCACCGCAGGAGGCAATTCATCCATGGCCGTCAGACGCCGACCCGCCCCCTCACCCACCGGTGCGCGACGACTGCTGCTCCGCACCCCGATCCTGTTGTACCGGTGGCACCTCGGCCGGCTTCTCGGCAGCCGGTTCCTCCTGCTGACGCACACCGGCCGAAGCAGCGGGCTGCCACGCCGCGTGGTACTTGAAGTCGTCGGCCGCGACCCGCGAAGCGGCGGCTACCTCGTCGCCTCCGGGTTCGGTGCATCCTCACAGTGGTATCGGAACGTCACGCACACACCCAAGGTGAACGTCCAGATCGGCCGACACCGCTTCGCGGCGACCGCCAGCGCACTGACCCCGAATGAATCGGGGCTCGCCATGGCCCACTACGCCGAACAGCACCCTGGGGCCGCAAGGTTACTGACGCATTTCTGCGGCCTCAGCATCGACGGGACGCAACGCGACTACTTCCTCGTCGGCCGCGATCACATCCCCTTCGTGGCCCTCCGCCCCTCGCGGGACGACCGGCAGACAACGGGAGCTCTACCGCCGACCGCGGTCGGCGGCGACCGACCTCAGGGGTCCCGGTGACCCAAGCGCAGCATGACTAAGCGCAGAGCGCTCGCGGCCAGCGAAACGACGCTCCAAGCTGCGGCCAGCAGGGCTGCGAGCAAGCAGGTACGAGCCACCAGCCAGGCCCCGATGGCGATGCCTCGCAGATAGGAGGCGGCCAGAGCACCGACGCATACTGGACCTGGTGCCCCGGGCCGCAGTGGATCTGCTCCCAAGTCGCCACCGGCGAAGCTGCACACCAGCGCCAGCGCCGCGAGACCCGACGCTGCGACAACAAGTTTTCGCAGCACCGAACGTCGACACGACGGTGCCGAGCCACGCACTTCTCGCCACCACCGGCCGAAGACCTGATTCGGCTTCCGCGCCGCTGCGCTCCGCGCGCCCACAGGTGGCCCGGGATTCACTCCGCCTCCTCGGAAGCCTCCGCCTCGGCGACAAGCCGGGCCACTTGATCCGCCGTACGGGATCCGAGCGTTCGCAGGGCATCGAAGACCTCCAGCGTGGTCTTGGCGTCCGCGGCCGACAGATGGGCTCGCTCCATGGCGCGAATAAGGTCGAGCCGGTCGTCGTCGCCCGATCCGGCCTGGCCACCGCCTTCGCCAGATTGCCGCGTCATCGCGACAGGCCCGGTCGTCGGAGCGGATCACCGGCCACAAGAACACCCTTCCCATGAGGCCCCACCCCGCGGGGCAGGCGGCCCCGATTCGGCCGCCCCCGAAGGCGTGACGGTTACGCGGCCTGCCGGGAATAGAGGACTACGAAATCCGTCCCGGCAGGCCGCGTCCGGACCCGGCGGGCCGGGATTGGCACGCCATTCGTCCGGCGCATAGGGGTCCCGGCCGACGAGCGGGGGCCAGCCACCGCCTGCGCGAGGCACCTTCGGCCGGGCGGAGATCCTACACACCTTTGCATTATGCAAAGAAAATGGAGAGGGCGCCAGCCCGTGCGGGTAGAATCGGAGTGGCGGCAGGATCACCGTCACGACGGCGGAAGATCGAATGAACGTGTGCATAGACGCTCCAGGGCGGTAAAAAGGACACATGTCCGACGAGTCCACCGCGCGCACCTCCCGCGACCGGTCCTCCGGCCCCGCCGAGGAAGACCTGGTCACCGCCGTACTCACCGCTTCCCGGGTCCTGGTGGCGATCTCCGCCCGTTCTCTGGGGGAGGTCGCGGAATTCCTCACGCTCCCCCAGTTCCGGATGCTGGTCGTGCTCCACTCCCGCGGTCCGATGAGCATGTCGCGCCTGGCCGAGCACCTCGCGGTGAACCCGTCGACCGCGATGCGGATGATCGAGCGTCTCGTGGCGGCGGGCGTCGTCGCACGGGTGAACAGTCCCGAGGACCGGCGGGAAGTCCGCATCGAACTGACCGACGCGGGCGCCCGCACCGTCGTCGACGCCACCGACCGGCGCCGCGAGGAGATCGCCCGCATTGTCACCGCCATGCCCACCCGACAGCCCACCGGCCTGGTCACCGCACTGCGAGCCTTCGCCGAAGCGAGCGGAGAGCCGTCCGCACCTGAGGAGCACCCAACCGACCTGCTCGGCTGGTGACGGACAGGACAGGGGTAGACGCCTCCAGCGCCGCGCCAGACAGTTCCCGGTTCCGTGCGACGGCCGCCCGGTCCAGCAGTTGCTCGACGGGCAGTCCCAGGCGCCGGTTGTAGACGCGCAGCACCAGTCTCAGCCGGGGTTGATCCGTCTGACCCACAGCCCAGCATGGATGTTGGCCTGGTCGTCACCCGAAGTGAGCGCCAGCACCGCCGCCGTGGCGACGCCCGCGGCGCGCAGGGTCGCCTCGTCCAGCTGCCGCGCCTCGACCGTCTCGACCGCGCCTGCTCGTCCACAGCCAGCGCGGCGATCCGCGGGCCGTGGTCGCCCTAGAGGGACGGCAGGACGACGGTGACACACTGACTGTATAGCGCGGCCGGTTCCACGGCCAACCAGTGCGCCAGCGCGTCATCGCCACAGACGATCATGTGACCGGTCCGCCTCCCATCGGCCTCGGCGTCGGGGGAAACGGTCCGCTGCTGCCGCTGTCGGGGCGGCGACACGACACCGTCCGCTCTGCTCGCGAGGGGGAGGACATCACGCCAGTCTCCCGCCCGACACGGTGGACCGGGCCTCGAGGTCCGGATCGTTGACGCATCGTCACCGCATTCGAACCACGCCGGCTCCTGACATCTCGCATGAGCGGAGCAGGCCGCACGGGTCGCTGCTCAGCTGCGCTGTTGGGGTATCGGGGCAGCAGGCGGCCGATCGTCGCTGCCCCGCTGCCGACCGGCGGCGGCCACCACCCCGGCCGGCGGGCCTCCGTCGGCCACCGCTTCCGCGGCCGTGACGTAGACGGCGAAGGCCCGGCCGACCCCGCAAGCGGCGAGCACATTCGAGGCGGGGGAAGGCTGCGCCGGCAGCACCAGGCGGAATTCACCGCCGCGCGAGGACATGTGGCGGCGCGCGGCGGCGAGCACCGCGAAGAGACCCGCTTCGCAGGAGTGCACGGCGGCAAGGTCCACGACCAGATGCCGGCAGCCATGCCAGATGAGCCGCAGCAGCCGCTCGCGGGCGGCGTTCAAGGCCGGCAAGTCGACGCCGCCGGCGATGTGCACAATCGTCCAGCCGTGTCTTTCGCCGTAGGTGACGTTCGCTGTGCTCACGCAATGCCTTTCGTCTCGGCCACTGGTCCGGCACCAAGGCACCGTCGCCGCTGCCGTGTCGTACGTGAAGGTTTGGCCCGGCCGCCGTAGGGCAGGAACGGAACTCGGGTTGGGGCGGACGCGCTGAGGAGTTGCGAATTCCCGGCTGCGCGGCCGCCCGTGAACGGGCATGGTTCCCGTGGCGGGGATCGCCCGACCAAGGCTCGCCCAGTCCCGTCACCACGATCCGGACACAGAGGCGGGCCTGGCCGAGCAGGAAGACAAGACCTTTGCATTATGCAAAGAATCACGCGACTTGACCAGGGCGAGCCACCGCCTCGCGAGCCACACGAGCCAACGGGCACACAAACACCACACACGTTGACGTTTAGCTCACATCCCGGCCGACTCCGGCGACCGGCCCGCCGCCGACCATCCAATCCAATCGGCAGGCCCCACGGCCGGTCGCGGGCGGGCCGGACCGCTGCCTCGACCGGCGCCACCCCGACCGCAGGGCGGGCATGAATGAACCAGGCCCCTCCGACACCTCTCCGAGGTGCGGCTTGGGGGTAAGGGCACTGGTTCGCGGGGGACGCAAGTCGGGTGCCACGACATCCACCCGGCGGTGGACTCCGCCATCCCGACCGAGACGTCCGGAGCGGCGAGGCCCCGCACGCCCTGCGATCCGGGCGTAGTGGGGCCAGAACGCCAGGGCCCCACCCGCGCCACTTCGGCAGGCGATTGCATTGCGCAAACAAATCCTATCGCCCCAAGTTGAGGGGATTTCTGGCAAGTCATGAGGATTGCCCCAATCGGGGTACTTTCGGCAGGTCGGCCTGCCTGCGGACACCCCTCCCCCTACTCTTGCACAGTGCAAAGAACTGGAGGGGGTGGATACACCCCCGATGACGGAGTTCGGCAAGCCGATGACCCTTCTCAGCCCTTCCCGCTGGCGCCCCCCGATCCTGATGTGTCTCGCGCTCGCGCTGTGCGGGCCTACGGCATGCTCACCGGCGCCTGACGACCCGTCACCGAGTCCGAGTTCGGCAGCCGGGCCGGTCCCGACGGGCACGCCATCGGCCGACGACCAAGGCGCGCCGACCCCCCAGCCGCCGGACACGCGACTGCCCGGTATGCCGGCCCCCCTGGACCCGAATGACCTGTACGCCGCCGACCGGGCCGGCCTGCTGTCCGACACCGTGAAGACGTTCCCCTCCCGGGTCTACGTGCCGAACACCGAGTCCGACACCGTCAGCGTGATCGACCCCACCACCTACCAGGTCATCGACACCCTCCACGTGGGCCACCAGCCCCAGCACGTCGTGCCGTCATGGGACCTCAAGACGCTGTGGGTCAACAACGACCTCGGCAACACCCTCACCCCGATCGACCCCGCCACCGGCAAGGCCGGCAAACCGGTCGACGTCCACGACCCCTACAACCTCTACTTCACCCCCGACGGCCGCCACGCCGTCGTCATGGCCTCCGCCGACCACCAGCTCGTCTTCCGGGACGCCCACACCATGAACGTCGTCAAGTCCGTCCCGGCCGACTGCGCGGGCGTCAACCACGCCGACTTCTCCCCCGACGGCCGCTACTTCATCGTCTCCTGCGAGTTCTCCGGCGAACTCCTCAAGGTCGACACCGCCGCCATGACCGTGCTCGCCAAGCAGAAGATCCCCCACGACGGCTCCATGCCCCAGGACGTCAAGATCTCCCCGGACGGCCGGACCTGGTACGTCGCCGACATGGCGGCCGACGGCGTGTGGATCCTGGACGGCGACGCCTTCACCCCGCCGATCCTCCTTCCAACCGGGCGCGGCGCGCACGGCCTGTACGTCAGCAGGGACTCCAAGAGCCTGTACGTCTCCAACCGGGGCGAAGGCTCCATCTCCGTCCTCGACTTCGGCACCAAGCAGGTCACCGCCACCTGGCACCTGCCCGGAGGCGGCAGCCCCGACATGGGCGGCGTGTCCGCCGACGGCAAGGTCCTGTGGCTCAGCGGCCGCTACGACTCCGCCGTCTACGCCATCTCCACCGACGACGGCCACCTCATCTCGAAGATCAAGGTCGGTGCGGGACCGCACGGCCTGTGCGTCTACCCCCAACCCGGACGCTACTCCCTCGGCCACACCGGCATCTTCCGCTGAACCCCACCGAGCCCCGAACGGGCCGAAACCGCGCGGACGTTTCGGTGGATTGCCCGGAGGCGGCTGTCGGTCCGGGCCGGTTGCAGGCCTCGCCGTCTGAGCTACGATCCCGCCGTGAGTTCGCTGAGTGACCATCACTTACCCATGCAAGCCCTGGCGGGCCTCAAACCGCTTGACCTGGGTGATCCCGAGGTGGTCGGGCCCTACCGCCTGCTCGCCAGGCTCGGCGCGGGCGGCATGGGCCGGGTCTACCTGGCACGCTCCCCGTCGGGGCGACCTGTCGCGGTCAAGGTGATCCGTGCCGAGTTCGCCGATGACCCGGAGTTCCGTCGGCGGTTCCGGCGCGAGGTGGACACGGCGCGGGCGGTCGGAGGTGATCGAACCGCCCCCCTGCTCGACGCCGACGCCGAGGCCGCGCTGCCCTGGCTGGCCACCTCCTACGTGTGCGGACCCTCGCTCGCCGGGGTGGTCGACAGGTTCGGCCCGTTGCCCGAGCACACCGTCCAGGCCGTCGGGGTGGGCCTGGCCGAGGCGCTGGTCGCGATCCACGGCGCCGGTCTGATCCACCGGGACCTGAAGCCCTCCAATGTCCTGCTCGCCGCCGCCGGGCCGCGGCTGATCGACTTCGGCATCGCCCGTGCCGTCGAGGGCAGCGACCTCACCGCCAGCGGCATCGTCATCGGCACTCCCGCCTTCATGTCCCCCGAGCAGGCCGCGGGCCGCCCCCTCGGTCCGGCCTCGGACGTCTACTCGCTCGGCTCGGTGCTGGTGTTCGCGGCCACCGGCGCCGGCCCGCACGGCCACGGAGCCAACGGCGCCGGCATGCTCTACAAGGTCGTCCACGAGCCGGCCGACGTCACCGGGCTGCCGGAACCGCTGCTCCGGATCGTGTCCGCGATGCTCGCCAAGGATCCGGCCGAACGGCCGGAGCCGCGCGAGATCGCCGACCGGCTGCTCCACGGCGGCGCGACACCGCCGGACGGCACGTCACCGACCATACGAACGGCGTGGCTACCGGCCCCGCTCACCGGCGAACTGGCCCGCCACGCCGAAGCGGTGGCAGCCCTGCACCAGCCGCTGCGCGAGTCTGCCGCGACCGCCGTGGACGCAGGTGGTGACGCAGCCCGGGCGCCCCTCGAGCAGGAGCCCGCACCGGCACCCGGCCCTGCGCCCGGGCCCGAGCCCGAGCCCGCGAGCAGCGAGCAGCGGAGTCGGCCATCCCGGCGGCTCTTCCTCGTGGGCGGCGCGTTGATCGCCACCGGCGGCGGAGCCCTGTGGGCCGTCCAGCGACACCAATCCACCAGCAGGGCCGGCGCCAAGGCGCCCCAAGGCCCGGTCCCGACGCCACGCTGGCACTACCCGGCGACGAACGCGCCCGCGGGCCTGGTGTGCGCCCCCGCCACGAAGACTCTCGTCCTGCCCGTCGGTAGGGGCTTGGTCGCCCTGGACACCGACAGTGGCTCGGCGAGGTGGGCGGTCCCCGACTACCCGGTCTCCTACACCGTGATCAACGACTCCACGCTCTACCTCTACAACGGGATCAGTGCCGACGGGTACGAGCTGTCGACCGGACAGCACACCTGGACGCTCGAGAACGCCCCCGGGAACCCGGTCGCCATCAGCGGTGACGTGTTCTGCTTCACCACCGGCAACGCAGCCGTCACCATCCCGTCCAACCTGACCGGATGGTCCATCAGCCGCAAGAAGGCTGTGTGGAACCGCACCACCAACGCCGGCGTCATCACGACCGCGGGCGGCCTGGTCCTGATGGCCCGTAACGGCTGGATGACGGCCGTCAACTGCTCCGACGGCACGGACAAGTGGATCGGCAACTTCCCGCTGCCACGGTCCCGGGACGCCTTCGCGACGGACGCGGACGGCTTCTACTGCACGATGGACGGCACTTCCAACCTCTACGCGGGAGAGCTCGACAGCGGCGAACGCCGGTGGAGCGTCACCGCGCCGGACAAGAGCGACATCAGGGCCGTCACGGCGGTCAACGGCACCGTGTACGCGGTCCTCTCACCTCCCTCACCCAGCGCCTACGGGCGGGTCGCCGCGTTCAGCGCCAAGGACGGCTCAGTGCTCTGGGTCTACGACTCGCCGAGGCCGCTGGCCGACCGCCCACCCGTCCTGACGGGCAGGACCCTCGCACTGCTGGCCTCCGAAACGGACGCCCCCGGCGTCGTCGCCGTGGACGTCGGCAGCCACCGGACCGCCTGGGTCTTCAACACGCCGCCGGGCAAGGCCAAGTACCCGAACGGCGATCTCGCCACCGACGGCCGGCAGATCTACCTCCAGCACGCCACGGACATCTACGCCCTGCCTACCACCTGACCCGGAGACCCGGCATCCACGGCCCCGTCATGTGCTCATCGAGCACGCCCAGGGCGATGTCGGCCAGCAGCGGGGCCAGGATGCCGCCCTGCGGCGTGCCGGTCATCGTGTCCTGGTGGGTCGCGTCCTCCGTCACCGCATGCCTCGTCCAGCTGATCGGGCCCGCACTGGACTGGCTGGGCCGGGCCCTGGGCGCCTCCCCGTTCCATCACCTCACCGCTGTACCGGCCCAGCCGTTCGCCCCGGTGTCTCCACCGTGGTCGTGAGAGGGCGGTCCTGCACAGGGCCGGACATGCAGCACTCCAGAAATACCCATCGGGGTATATTGGAAGAGAGGGAAATGTCCTTCTTCTGATTGATCGCGAGGAGTCCTGCCATGTGTCGACGTACCACGTGCCGCACCTGCGGCAAGGCCACCTACGCAGGGTGCGGGATGCACGTCGACCAGGTGCTTGCCGGCGTTCGCAAGGCCGACCGCTGCAGCTGCGACCGAAGCGCGGGCAAGGGTGGCGGCTTCCTGGCGAAGCTGCTGGGTCGCCGCTGAGCGGACGGGCAGGCGCCACTCGATCGGGCCGTGTCGGGAATCCCCGACGCGGCCCGATCCATTTCCACCGGCCGTTGCTCCGGCCCTGCGCACTGGAGGCCGCTCGTCGACGGCGCGAACGTGCCCGCCCGACGCAACGGCAGGAGCGCCGGCGGCGGGAGCGCTGGATTGCGCTCCCGCCACCGGCGGTCGGGATCGGTCACCCGTGGGGGAAGGTGACCTTCGGCAGGACCCGGTCGAGCCATGCGGGGGTGTGCCAGGCGGCCCGGCCGGCCAGCCGGAGGATGACCGGGAGCAGGACCAGGCGGACTAGGGCGGCATCGAGGAGGACGGCGACGCCCAGGACGATGCCCATCTCCTTGGGCGGCAGCGGCCCGGAGATCGCGAAGGTGAAGAAGACCGCGACCATGACGCCGGCCGCCGCGAAGATCACCCGGCCGGAGTGGGCGAGGGCGCCGACCATGGCCTCCTTGGGGTCGCCGCTGCGCTCGTAGTGCTCCTTGGCGGAGGCGAGCAGGAAGACGGTGTAGTCCATCGCGATGGCGAAGATCATCGCGAAGAAGAACACCGGCGCCCAGCCGTCGAGGAAGCCCTGCGGTTTGAAGCCGAGCAGGCCCGCGCCGTGGCCGTCCTGGAAGACCAGCCGGGCGACGCCGAAGGCGGCTCCGGTGGAGAGCAGGCTGGCGGCGGTGCCGAGCGCGGAGATCAGCGGAGCGCGCAACGCGATCAGCAGCAGCAGGAAGCCCAGGGCCATGACCACGCCGATGACCAGCGGGGTCTTCTGGGTGAGCAGGTGCTGGAGGTCGAGGTTCTCGACCGCCGCGCCGCCGACCAGGGTGTCGTGCGGGAGTTCGGCGCGCAGGGTGTTCACGGTGGAGCCGAGCTGTGGGCTGGACGGGTCGACGGTGGGGACGGCCTGGATCATCGACCAGCCGGAGCCGTCGGCGGCACGCTGGGCGGGCATGACGCCGGCGATGCCGGGCGTGTGGGCGATCTGCTCGCCGACCGAGGCGGCCTGCCCGCCGGGGGTGATGATCTGCAGGGTGCCGGGGGCGCCGGGGCCGAAGGCCTGCTGGACGGCGGTGTAGCCGGCGCGGGCGCTGTCGTGGGCGGGGATGACGGTGATCGACGGCATCGCGGTGCGCAGGCCGATGACCGGTGCGGCGAGGGCGATCAGGGCGGCCAGCGCCAAGGCGCCGTAGCGGACGGGGTGCTTCCAGAGGCGTTCGCCCCAGGCGGCGAAGCGCGGGGAGCGGTGTTCGCCGGACTTCACCCACGGCAGGGCGAGGGCGTCGACGCGGTGGCCGAGCTTGCCGAGGACGGCGGGCAGCAGGGTCAGGGTGGCGGCGAGGACGAACAGCACGGCGAGCATGATGCCGCCGGCCATCGACCGGAACGCCGGGGACGGGACCAGCATCACGGCGGACAGGCTGACCAGCACGGTCGCACCGGACAGCAGCACGGCCTTGCCCGCGGTGTCCATCGTCTCCGCGACCGCCTCGGCACTGTTCAGTGAGCGTCCCATGCGGGCGCTGCGGAAGCGGACGACCAGGAAGAGCGCGTAGTCGATGCCGAGCGCGAGGGCGAACATCATGGCGAAGTTCATCGCCCAGATCGAGACCGGGAACAGATGGCCGATCAGCACCAGCGACCCGGCGGAGGCGGCAAGGCCGGCCATGGTGAGCAGCAACGGCAGTCCGGCCGCGACCAGCGAGCCGAAGGCGAGGACCAGGATGGCCAGGGTGACCGGCCAGGACATGATCTCGGACTTCATCATGGCGTCGTGGTTGGCCTTGTTGAAGTCGCTCCACAGCACGGAGGCACCGGTGGCGTGCACACTGACACCGTCGGTGGACAGGGCGTTCAGCGGACCCTTGAGGTCGTCGGCGGCGCGGACCATGTCGTCGGGGTTGGCCTGGGCGCCGGCGAGCAGGATGGCGGTGCGGCCATCCTGGCTGATGGTGGTGCCGGGCTGGGGCGGGACGACGGTGGAGATCCGCGGGTCGGCGGCCGCGACGGCCTCGGCCTTGACGATGACCTGCTGGACGGCGGGGTCGGTGACCGGCCGGTCGGCGGCGACGACGATCTGCAGGGCGGAGGAGGCGTTACCCGCGAAGTGCTGCTCCGCCAGTTGGCGGACCTTGACCGACTCGGAGCTGTTGGCCTGCCAGCCGGCGCCCGAGAGGGCGCTGGTGACCTGGGGGGCGAACGCGCCGAGTCCGACCACGACGAGCAGCCATCCCACGAGTACGGCCTTGAAGTGCCCGGCCGACCAGGCGCCGAGACGGCCCAGGAGGCCGGCACGGCCCGGCGGACCGGGCGGCGCCGGGGTGGGGGGCTTGACGAGGGAGGTGTCCGGGTGAGACACGGGGGGTGCTCCGTTCCGAGGGCGGCCCGGCGGGCTCGCAATACGGGTGGGGGTATATGGAAAACCGAGAAAAAGGGCCCACAGGAGCGGGCCCGGGGAACGGCGGTCAGCCTGCGAGGACGTCCAGCGCGGCGCGCAGCCGGCCGGCGGCCTCGTCGGCCACGTCTTCGAGCGCCGGCCGCTCGGTGACCCGCACCATCAGTTGCGGGTCCATCACCTCGACGACGGTGCTCCCGTCGGCCGCACGCACCACCACATTGCACGGCAGCAGCAGCCCGATGCGCCGGTCGACCTCGAGGGCGCGGCTGGCCAGCGCCGGATTGCAGGCCCCGAGGATGACGTACTCCTCGATCTCCTCGCCGAGTCTGGCCCGCAGGGTGGCCTGGACGTCGATCTCGGTGAGAATCCCGAAGCCCTGCCCGGCGAGCGCGGACCGCACCCGCCCGACCGCTTCGTCGAAGGGCAGGTCGAGGGTGAGGGGAATGCCGTAGTCCATGGCGTGCTCCAATCGTGGCGTGAGGTCAGGGGGATCAGGTGGCGAGGTCGCGGCCGGAGAGCGACCACCCTGCGGTCCCGCCCAGGACGGACGCGGCGTCGAACCCGGCGCGGCCGAGCAGTTCGGCTCCGATCCGGCTCCGGCTGCCGGAAGCGCAGATCACCATGACGGCGCGGTCGCGAGGCAGCTCGGCGAGGCTTCCCGCGAGCATGCCCAGCGGGATCCAGCGGGCGCCGGGCACATGCCCTGCGGCGAACTCGAAGGCCTCGCGCACGTCGAGCACCAGCGCGCCCCGCACCCGTGCGGCGGCGAACGCCTCTATGTCGACTTCCCGAACCATGATCCGCCTTCCATAAATACCCCTATGGGTATGCAGCAGAGTACGTCAACGCCCGAAGGGAGAGCTGCATTCCGCCGCAGACCATCGGGCGCGTCGTCTGCCCTCGCGCTCCGGCCGGGTCTCCTGACCCACCCGCAAACAGGCCGGTAGGACATGGGACGGCGCCGCCGACGGACGGGCGGGACGTCAGGCCAGGGCGAGGAAGAGCTTTTCGAGCTCGGCCTCGCTCATCGGCGGCGCGTCGCCGTCTGCGGTGGCCATGCACTGGCGCATGCCACTGGCCACGATCTTGAATCCGGCCCGGTCGAGGGCGCGGGAGACGGCGGCCAGCTGGGTGACGATGTCCTTGCACTCGCGCCCGGCCTCGATCATCGCGATGACGCCGGCGAGCTGACCTTGCGCGCGGCGAAGGCGGTTGAGGACCGCGCCGACCGCGTCGTCGCCGACCTGCATGTGCGCACCTCCAGAGTGTCGTTCTCCCCCGAGTTTACCCCGTGGGGTATATATCGGGCGCAGGTGGGGATCAAGGACCCTCCCGACAGGGCCGGTCGGCTCTGGTCTGTCGCTCGGCACCGGTTTCCACTGGAGGTGACCCCGACCGCCACCGGCCGCTTCGCGGCCCGTCGACAGGAGCAGACCGTGACCCCGCCCGCGCAGAGCGCCTCACCCACCGGCTCCGACGCAGCACCCCCTCCCGGCCGGATCCGGATCGAGCACCTGGCCGGAGACCGCTACGAGATCGCGGTTCGCGGCCACCGGATCGTGGTGGACCAGCCGGTCGAGGACGGCGGCCAGGACTCCGGCCCCACCCCGACCGAACTGTTCGCCGCGTCGCTCGCCTCATGCGTGGCGTTCTACGCCGGCCGTTACCTGACCCCGCACGGCGTCGATCCGAAGGGGCTGCGGGTGGACGCCGGCTTCACGATGGCCTCCGACCACCCCGCCCGGGTCACCGAGGCGACCCTCACCGTGAAGGCACCGGAGGGCCTGGACCCCGCCCGGTACGACGCGCTGCTCGCCGTCGCCTCGCACTGCACCGTCCACAACACGCTCCACCAGCCGCCGACCGTCCGCATCGGGATGGCCCCGTCCGACGGACCGGAATAGCCGACCGCGCCGATGCCTTCCAGATCTCCTCGATCCCGACCCTGATGGCGGTGCGCGACGGCGTCGTCCTCTACGCCCAGCCGGGTGCGCTGCCGGAGGCCGCGCTGGAGGACGTGATCCGCCGGGTCCGCGCCGTGGACATGGACGACGTTCGTCAGCGGATCGCGGCATCCGCCGCGTAGTCGACGAGCCCGCCGGACGAACTGCTGGCCGCCGGAGAAGCGCGCTGCACCGACCGGCTTCGCGACGGGCCGGCGGCCTGCGCCCGCCCGACTGAGGCCTGTTGCGGCATGTCGGTCACGGCGGCTCGAGAATGGCCGTGCCCGGCACTGTCGCTCCGTAGTGGATCGCCGACTTCGTACAGGCACGCCCGCCGAGCGCCCGTGGACTCTGCCATGCACCTCTTCGACCGCCCTCTGCTCGACACCCTTGCGGAAGTCCCCGAGGGCCCGAGAACGGCCGACCTGCCGCAGCGGCTGCGGGGGCCACCGATTTCGAGAACGGCGAACGGCAGTACACCTCCGAGGACCTTGCGCCCCACCAGTGGACGTTCTCGGAGAAGCTCGCAGATGTTGCCCCGGAGGACCGGAGGAACGGGGCGCAACGTCCGTCACGACCGATTGACGCATCCTCAGCGTCGCTGCGTGTCGGTGTGGGTGGCAGCCATTTGCGTCACAGCCACTCATTGATGGCCGCGGCGGGAAGATCCGCTTCCAGGTCCCGTCGCGCTGCCAGCGTCGGCGCAGGTGGTAGGCCCGGTCCCAGCACCCTTGCCGCTCCGGTACGTCCCGCCACGGTGGACCGGTCCACACCCTTTGTCAGCGCAGGTCGACCATGACCTTCGGCGGGTGCCGGAGGGTGTTGGTGACCGCGCACCGGGTGAGCGCGTCGCGCAGAGCGGCGTGCCGCTGCGGGTCGAGGCCGGGCGGTACGGCGAAGACCAGGCGCAGGGAGATGATCCTGGCGGGCTGGTCGTCGGTTCGTCGTAGTGGGCGGTGACGCGCAGGGTGTCGTGCGGGAGGCCCCGGCCTTCCAGGAATCGGGCGGCGCGTTCGGCTGCACAGGTTGCCGCCGACGCCACCAGCTGCTCCACGGGTGTGGGTGCCGAGGCTCGACCGCCGGCTGTGAACAGGTGCCGGCCCCGTGCGGTCGCGGCCCAGCCGTGGGGGCCGACACGGACCACCTCGACCACCCCCCGGGCGGCCGTGGGTGACGACACGCCCTCGGCGCGGGCTGCCTGGTCGAGCAGGCGCTGTGCGAGTTCACGCGCCTCGGCTGGGCTGAGTCCGGCCCGGATGCGGGAGGTTCCGCCGGTCTCGGGTCCGACATCGAGGGTGACGCGACCGATCCGAACGGGAGGACCGCTAACTATCAGCTGTCCTACGTCGATCCGCCGCCCGCAGGCGGTGACGAGCGGCTCGGCTGCCTGAACGGCCACGTTCGCCATCACTCCCACAACCCTTCCATAAATACCCCTATGGGTATCTATGGAAGCAGTCGGGGAGCGGTGGGTATTCCTTCCGGACCAGGGGCGGGGTTCAGGCGGCGGGCTGGTGGGCGGCTGCCCACGCGGCGTAGCCGCCGAGCAGGTCCGAGACGTCGCCGTAGCCGTGGTGGCGCAGGAGGCTGGCGGCGATGGAGGAGCGGTGTCCGCTTGCGCAGTGGAGGACGAGCGGCCGGTCGGTGGGGATCTCGTCGAGGCGGCCGGGCAGTTCGTTGAGGGCGATGTGGACGGAGTCCTCGACCGAGCCTTCGGCGCGTTCGCCGCAGGTGCGGACGTCGATGACGAGCGGCGGCAGGTCTGCGGTGAGGGCGGTGCGCAGTTGGTCGACGGTGAGGCGGCTGGCGGGTGTGAGGTCGTCGGCAAGGGCGGCGAGGACGGTCTCCGGGTCGGCGAGGTGGCCGGCGGTGCGGTCGAAGCCGATGCGGGCGAGGCGGGTCACCACCTCCCGCTCCTGTCCGTCCGGCGCCACGACGAGGATCTCGGCGTCCGGCGCCAGGACGGCGCCGGCCTGTTCGGCGAAGCGGCCGTCGGCGGGGACGTTGATGGAGCCGCGCAGGTGTCCGGCGGCGAACTCCTGGGGGCTGCGGGCGTCGACGACGACCGCTCCGGCTGCGCGGTGGGCGCGGAACTGGCCAACGGTGAGCGGGTGGTGGGCCAGCGCAGCGTCGTAGAGGGCGCGGTCCTGGCGGTTGAGGGTGGCGTCGTAGCCGAAGTATCCGGGTGCGGTGGACTGGCCGGCGGTGACGATGGCGACGAAGTCGTCCTCGCCCATCGGGGCGCAGGCATAGTTGGTGGCGCGCTGCGCACCGATGGTGGACTGCCGCTCGGTGGACAGGTTCTTGCCGCAGGACGAGCCGGCACCGTGGGCGGGGAAGACCCGGACCTCGTCCGGCAGCGACATCAGCTTGTACTGGACGCTGTGGTGGAGCATCCGGCCGAGCTCCTCGGCCGTCACGCCGACGGAGGCCAGCAGGTCGGGCCGGCCGACGTCGCCGATGAACAGCGCGTCGCCGGTCAGCACGCCGTACGGCACGGCATCCTCGGCGCGCTCGTACACGAGGACGCTGATCGACTCGGGGGTGTGGCCAGGGGTCTCCATGATCTGCAGAGCTACCCCACCGAGGCTGATCCGCTCGCCGTCGGCGAGGTGGCGGATCGGGTACTCGGTCTCCGCGCGCTGCCCGTAGCCGATCCACGCGCCGGTGCGGGCCGCCAGCTCCAGGTGGCCGGCCAGGAAGTCGGCGTGGAAGTGGGTGTTGATCACGGCCTCGATCGTGAAGCCGCGCCCCTCGGCCTCCGCGACGTACTCGTCGATGTCGCGCCGCGGGTCTACCACCACAGCGCGGCCGGTGGCCTCGTCGGCGATCAGGTACGAGGCTTGGGAGAGGCAGTCGAGGTAGTACTGGGCGAAGAACACGTGGATCGCTCATGTTCCTGAGGCAGTGGCAGCTCGGCCCGATGCGGCCGAATCGGGCCGCCGTGTGATCCCGAAAGATACGGGGTGGGGTATCCCTTGCCCTCAAAGATACCCCCATGGGTATTATCGAAAGCAAGGGGCGCCGTTCACAGGCCGTCACTCGCCACCGCGCCAGGTCGTCACCAGCACCGGCGCGCCGCTTCCACCGACTCGCAACACACCCATCGGAGGCCAGCCATGCTCTCGTCCCACCAGCCACCCGCCTCGCCGCAGGCCACCCCGGCCGAGGCCGAGCGGATGGTCGCGGCCGGCCGGGCGGTCCTCGTCGACGTCCGCGAGCAGGAGGAGTACGCCGCCGGCCGAGCGCCCTCCGCGGTGTGGGTTCCGCTCGGCGTCCTCGACGCCGGTGGCGATCTGCCGCCCGACGCGGCGGGACGGACGGTGCTCGCGATCTGCCGCTCGGGCAACCGCTCGCAGCTCGCCGTCGCCCTGCTCACGGCGCGCGGCGTCACCGCCGTGAACGTGGCGGGCGGGATGCGGGCCTGGGCCGACGCCGGGCTCCCCGTCGTCACCGCACACGGCACGGGCGGACAGGTCATATGACCGCGCTCGTGCTGGCCCTGATCGCCGGTGCCGTCGTGGGTCTGGCGCTCGGCGGCCTGGGCGGAGGCGGCAGCATGCTCGCCGTCCCCGCCCTGATCTACCTGCTCGGCTTCTCCCCCGCCCACGCCGGCACCGCCAGCCTCCTCATCGTCGCCGCCACCTCGCTCACCGGACTGCTCGCCCATGCCCGCGCCGGTCGTGTGCGCTGGCGCACCGGATTGCTGTTCGCCGCCGCCGGACTCCCGCTGGCCGCCGCCGCGGGCGCACTCTCAGCCCACCTGCCCGCCACCCTGCTCACCGTCGCGTTCGCGGTGCTGGCGGCGTTCGCCGCCTGGCGCATGCTCGCCTCCGCGCGCAAGCCGAAGGACACCGCACGGCACCGTCCCCGCGACCCGGGGGGCGATCGGCCCACCGAAAGCGGGCCCGCACGGGCCGCAGCCACCGGCGCCGGCCTCGGCGCCGTCACCGGTCTGCTGGGCGTGGGCGGCGGCTTCCTCGCCGTCCCCGCGCTGGTCTCCGTCCTCGCCTTCACCATGGCCGAGGCCGTCGGCACCAGCCTGCTGGTCATCAGCGCCAACTCGCTGGCCGCCCTGGTCCCACGCATCGGCACGACCGGCTCGCTCGACTGGGCCGTGATCGCCCCGTTCACCGCCGCCGCCGTCCTCGGCGCCTGGGACGGCAAACGCCTGGCCGACCGCTTCAGCGGCCACACCCTCCAGACCGTCTTCGCCGTCGCGCTCCTCGCCGTCGCCGCCCTGATGATCACCGACGCGCTCCACTGACCCCGCACATCGCACGCCGCTCCCCCACTGGAAGGACCCCACCCCATGGCAACGCCCCTGACCGTCGAGCAGCTCCACCCCCGACTCGAACAGCTCACCGTCATGCGGTTCGCCGCCAACCCGATCAGCAGCTCCGGGCGGCACCCGGGCCGGCTGGTCGTACGGCAGAACCGAGCCCGACCCGAGCGCACAGGTCGAACCCAGCCGTACGCCGTCCTGCCGCGCCGAACCACCGTCAGGGGCTCGACAACCCCGAGCTCACCACGACGTGCCCACCGAGGCCACCGCCGACCTCGGCGACCCGGTCCGCCGCGCGGGGCCCGCAGCCGCACCGGGCGCACCTCCCGCAACCGCCGGTTCGGCGGGCGGAGGCGGTACGGGGGGCGCGGGCTCGACACCGACCGGCGGAAGTCCGAGCGGACAACCGCCTGCTGCCGGGAACCAGCCGTTGTCGCAACTCCACTTGCCGGACTCGTTCATGAGCATGGCCCGCAACGACGGCAGCAGTGTGGATCGACGTCAACACCTTTGTGGTGCTCGACATTTCGGATGCCGTGTCCGGACAGAACGTCACCAAGGCTGCGGAAATGGCCCGGGAGTTCCGTGCTGCGGCCGAGTCCCGCCGATAGCCCGGTTCCTTCCATCGCCGGGGCGGGGCCTTGGTCCGGCCCGTGGGGCGAACCGGCTCGGACGCGCGTCCTCGGAAGAGGCCCGGCGGGCGTGGACCGGGCCTTGGGGTCGGGACCTCGGCGCTTCGGTTCCCGGGACGCCTCCGGCGTGGGGCTGGGAAGTCTGTACGCCGGCCGCCCTGCGGTCGCCGGTCGGGCCTGGTCAGGCAGTGGTGAAGGCCGCCTCGGGGAAGTCCCGGTCGGGGCCGTCGGGCCGCCGGGAGAAGTCGTCCGGTTCCCCGGCGGGGTGGCGAGACGCCGTTTGGGCTGCGCTCCGCGCCGTCGGCCATGTGCCGAGCGGCCGTCGCCGATCTGGTCCGGTCGGTTCCGGAGTCACATGAGCGGGGTGTGGCCGTTCACGACTCCCCCTCGACCGGTGCCGTCTGGCTGCGGGCGGTCATGGTGCTCGCCAGGGCGACGGCGGCGAAGGCGAGCAGGGCCAGGATCGCGAGGCGGGCGCCGGTGTCCTGGCCGCCGAGATGGAGGGCGAGGGTGACGGCGGCGACGCCGGTGGCGGTGCCGAGGCCGCGGGTCATGTTGACCATGCCGCCGCCCGTGCCGGCCGAGCGGCTCGGGACAGCCTTCATGACGAGGGTGTTGTTCGCAGGCAGGAAGACCCCAAGCGCGAGGCCGAGCAGAGCGAGCGGGTAGGGCAGGACCGCCGCGTGCTGTGGTACGGCGGCGAGCAGCGCCAAGGCGGCGATGCAGCCTGCCGCGCCGTAGCGGCTGCGCCTCTGGTCGTCCCAGGCGTGGGGCAGGAGGCGGTCGGCGGTGGTCGCGGCGAGGGCGAAGCCGACCGGCAGCGCGGTGAGCACCAGGCCGGCTGTCAGGGGTGAACCGCCGTGGCGGTCGAGTTCGACGGGCACCAGCACCAGGGGGCCGAAGAGGACGAGGTAGCCGCACAGCCCGGCCAGCAGTCCGGGGCCGATGGGACCCCGGCGCAGCAGGGTCAGGTCCAGGAGTGGGTGGTCGAGGCCGCGTTGGCGGCGCAGGAACGCCCACGCGGCGAGTGCGGCGCCGACGCCGAGGGCGGCAGCGGTCCAGGGGGGCAGGCCGAGTCCGGAGAGGACGGACAGGGCGAGGAGGGCCAGGGTGGTGGCGGCGGCGAGCAGGTGGACGCTGGGCAGGTCGAGGCGGGAGGTGGTGGCCCGGTCGCGGGTACAGGGCAGGAGGTAGTACCCGGCGGCGAGGGCGAGGATGCCGACCGGGACGTTGACGCCGAAGACCCAGCGCCAGCCGGCGGTGGCGACGAGGGCTCCGCCGACGGTGGGGCCGAGGGCGAGTCCGATGGCCTGTCCGGCGGCCTGGATGCCGAGGGCGGTGCGCATCCTGCCGGGTGGTGCGCTGGTGGCGACCAGCGCGACGCTGTTGGCCTGCATGAGGGCGGCGCCGACCGCCTGGAGTACGCGGAAGGCGACGAGCGCGGTCAGGGTGGGGGCGAGGCCGCAGGCGGCGGACGCGGCGGTGAAGACGGCGAAGCCGTACAGGTACATGAGCTTGCGGCCGTGGACATCGGACATGCGCCCGGCGGGCACCAGCAGGGCCACGAGAGTCAGCAGGTAGGAGAGGGACACCCACTGGACACCGGCCAGGCCGGTGTGGAACTCGGCGCCGATCGGCCGGTAGGTGAGGGTGACGATGCTCGCGTCGAGCTGGCCCATGAAGGCACCGAAGCAGACGGTGGCGACCGCGAGGCGCCAGGCGCCGGGGTGGTCGCGTATCACGCCGGGTCTGGGCCGCTCGGTGGTGAGCAGCGCCCGTAGACGCGGGGTGGAGGACGCCGGGGTGCTGCGGTCGCGGACCGTCATGGCGGATACCTCGATCGGCTGGTCGGCGAACGGGCGGGGCCGCCGCCCGTGGGGTTGTGCTTCCAGCGGCGGCCCGAACCCAATATATCTGTCACCGATATGATCGGTAGAGGATGTACTCGATATCCGATCGATTGATCCCCCAGAACCCTCAGGCGAGTGGCGCCCGGAAGGGCCGGAAGGAGAAGCGGGCCGCCCAGCGGGCGGCGGCGAAGGCGGCGGCGATAGTGAGCAGCCCGGCGACGGCGTCGGCCTCGAAGTGGTTGGCCGTGGACAGGATCACGACGAGCGTGGCGACCGGGTAGCAGACCGCCGCCGTACGCACGGCCCGGCTGCGGGCGTACCGGTACAGGACGACGGCGCACCAGGTGGACCAGACGATGTGCACGGAGGGCATGGCGGCGTACTGGTTGGAGACGGTGTCGACGGAGCTGGAAGCCCAGGAGCCCCAGGTGTGGTGGACGACCACGGTGTCGATGAAGCCCTCCCCGGCGAGGAAGCGCGGCGGGGCCAGGGCGTAGAGGTAGAAGCCGGCCAGGGCCGCCGCGGTCGCCGCGTACAGGGCCGTCCGGGCCTCGCGGAAGTGCTCGGGGCGGCGGGCGTAGAGCCAGAGCAGTGCGCCGATGGTGACGATGAAGTGCAGGGTCGCGTAGTAGTAGTTCATGCCGGTGATCAGCCACGTCACGTGGTCGGCGGCGTGGTTGACGGCGAGCTCGAAGCTCAGGTGCAGGCTGCGTTCGGCGTCCAGGATCTCCTGGGCGCGGCGCAGGGCCGCCGCGCGGTGGTCGGGTACGGCGTTGCGGCTGACGGTGTAGAGGGCGTATCCGGCGCCGGCGAGCAGGAGTTCGGCCCACCAGGCCGGGCGCGGGCGCCGTGTGGCCGGTACGGGGCGGTCGGCCGGGGCGGTGGTTTCGTGTATCGGGGCGGTGGGATGGGGCATCAGCTGGTGACCTCGGCCGGTTCGGCGGACTGGGGGGTGCGGTGGATGCGGTCGGCCGGGGGTTGCCGGTGGCGGGTGGCGACGAGGCAGGCGAGCGCGAGGGCGAAGCCGATCAGGGCGGTCCAGATGTTGAGGCGCAGGCCCAGGATGTGGTTGGCGTGGTCGTCGCGCAGGGCCTCGACCCAGGCGCGGCCCGCGGTGTAGGAGGCGGCGTAGAGGGCGAACAGGCGCCCCGAGTGCAGGTCGAAGCGGCGGTCGGCCCACAGCAGCAGGGCCACGCAGCCCAGGTCCCACAGCGACTCGTAGAGGAACGTCGGCTGGTAGAGGGCTATGTCCCGGGTCGCCGCGGGGCGGTGGGCGGGGTCGATGAGCAGGCCCCAGGGCAGGTTGGTCGGGTCGCCGAAGAGCTCCTGGTTGAAGTAGTTGCCCCAGCGGCCGATCGCCTGGGCGAGCACCAGGCCGGGGGCGAGAGCGTCGGCGTAGG
Organism: Kitasatospora sp. NPDC059648; assembly: GCF_042734825.1. Classification (NCBI taxonomy): domain Bacteria; kingdom Bacillati; phylum Actinomycetota; class Actinomycetes; order Kitasatosporales; family Streptomycetaceae; genus Kitasatospora; species Kitasatospora sp. NPDC059648. The sequence goes on from NZ_JBHWDU010000040.1 coordinate 26,079, forward strand.
CGGACAGGCGGACGCCGTGGCGGCGGCAGCCGATCCAGGCGCCGACGGCGCCGAGGGCGACCGCGCCCCAGATGCCGAGGCCGCCGTCCCAGATGTAGAGCGCGCGGATCGGCTGCCGGCCCGGTTCGAAGTACAGCTCGGGGTCGGTGATCACGTGGTAGAGGCGGCCGCCGACGATGCCGAACGGCACGGCCCACAGGGCGATGTCAGCGACGTGGTCCGGGTTGCCACCGAGGGCGGCCCAGCGGCGGCGGGTCAGCCACACCGCGGCCCCGATGCCGGTGATGATGCACAGCGCGTAGGCGCGGATCGGTATCGGTCCCAGGTGCCACACGCCCTGGGAAGGGCTGGGCAGGTACGCCAGATGCATGAGGCCGGTCCCCTCGCGGCCGGGCGCGGCGCAGGTCCTGCCGCGCGAGGGGCACCACAGTACATCGGGCACCGATTAGCTCGGTAACCGCAGTATCTCGCGGTCAGGAGCGTGCGGTCTGCGGACGCCACCGGCGGTGCAGTCGCGCCGCCGCCCGCGGAAGGAGGGAGACGGCCGCGCCCAGCAGGAGCGCGTACTGGAGCGGGATCTCGGTGGCGGCGAGGAATGTCAGCACCGTCGCCGCCCGCTCGTGGGGCCCGCGCCGCCAGGCGGCCCGGAGCTCGGGCAGGCGGGCGAGCGCGAGTTTCACGCCGACGACGACCAGCAGCGCCCCGATCACCGGCAGCGGGATCAGTCCGACCGCGCGGCCGCAGGAGGCGACCAGGACGGCCAGGGCGACGCCGGAGACGGCACCGGCCCAGCGGGTCCGGGCCCCGGCGGCCACGGCCACCCCCGTGCGTGAGAGCGAGCCGCCGACCGGCATCGCCTGGAAGAACGCCCCCGCCACGTTCGCCGCGGCCTGCGCCAGGACGTCCCGCGCGCCACCGGCCCGGTGCTCGCCACCGGTGCGGTCGTCGGAGATCCCGGCGGCCTGGGCCAGGGCCACCAGGGCCACCGCGCAGGAGCCCGGCGCCAGTTGGGCCAGCACACCGCAGTCGGGCAGCGACAGGTGCGGGAGCCCGGACGGCAGGGCGCCGAGCGATGCGGCCAGCGGAACCGGCGCCGACCAGGCCCGCACCCCCGCGCTCCCGACCACCAGCGCGATCAGCACCGCGTGCGGCCGCGCACGGTGCCAGTGGTGAGCCAGCCACCACACCGCGACGGTCGCCGCCGCCGTCCACGTCGCCGCCGACGACCACCCGCCCGGGTGCGCCGCCCACCCGCCAATCCGCAGCAGCTGGTTGTGATGCCCGGCCCGGAAGCCGGTGGCGTCCGCCAGGGCGCCCGCGACGATCTGCACGGCGATGCCCACCGCGAACGCCGCCATCGCCCCACCGCAGACCAGCCGCAGCGCCGACCCCAGCCGCAGCAGGGCGAAGACGGCCATCGCCACGCCGACCAGCAGCGCCAGCGCGGCCACGTTCGCCCCGTCCGCGGGATCCAGGTGCGCCTGGGCGAGCACTTCCTGCGAGGTCAGCGCGATCGCGCTGGTCAGCGTGGTCACCATCAGCACCGAGCGGCACAACAGCGCACCGACGACCGCGGGAACCACGCCGGCGTACAGGCCCGCCGCCGGATCGAACCCGGCGATCGCCGCGTACGCCATGCCCTCCGGCACGCTGAACAACGCCACGATCAGACCCGCGCGCACCTCACCCGCCCACACCCCGGCCGGTTTCCACTCCGGCCCACGTCCGGCCCCGGCCTGACGGGGCAGCAGACGCGCCTGCGGGGCGGACCGGTCCGTTCCGGCCTCGTTCACCTGATCCACACGGTCCTCCCGGACGGGCGGGTACGGCGCATCCCGCCCCCGAAACGCCGCGTACGTACAGTCACCTGAACGCCCAGGGTGCTCGCCCGCACCGCCCGAACGGCCGACACGACACCGCCATGTCCACCGTTCGGGTGCTCCTTCCCGACAAGCGCCGCCGGAGGAGGCCACGTGCCGTAAGGCGCTGCCGGGACCGGAGCGGGCGCATGGCGGACCGCGACCAGGTCGCGGCATGGTTAGGTTGGCACCATGGCCAGCCCGACCGCCGACACCAGCGCCCGCCCCGACCTCGAACGGCCGGGCCCCGACGCGCGCCTGCTCACCGACGCCATAACGGGACTGCGCCGGGCCCTGCGCGCCTCGATCCGTTCCGACTACCCCTGGGAGACCCTCCCGATCGCCCAGGTCGAGATCCTCCAGTCCCTCGCCGAGTCCCAGCCCGCCCAGGCCGGCCAGCTCGCCGAACGACTGCGCCTGGCCCCCAACACCGTCTCCGGGCTCGTCAGCCGCCTGATGGCCGCAGGCCTGGTCGACCGCGGCACCGACAGCCGCGACCGGCGCCGCGCCGCCGTCCAGCTCACCGAACAGGGCGCCGAACGCCTCGCCGCCTGGCAACGAGCCCACGAACAACGCATCGGCACCGCCCTCGACGCCCTCGAACCCGACGAACGGGCCGCCCTCGGCGCCGCCCTGCCCGCCATGGTCTCCCTCGTACGCCAGCTCCACCACCAGCTCGCCGCCACCGAAAGCCCGTCGCCGGACAGCTGACCGCAGGCCCGCCGCCCGACGAGCAGCCCGGAGAGACCAGCAAGGGCCTGTCCACGCCGCCGCGCGTCCGCGATGATGGCCCCCGTGCGAAGCATCGGGATCGACCTCGCGGCAAGCCCCGCCACCACGGCCCTCGCCGTGATCCACTGGAACGGTGACAGCGCCAGCGTCGACCCGCCACGACTGCGCTGCACCGACGACGACCTGCTCACCCACCTCACCGGCCTGCACCCGGCGAGCGCGCCGGAGTCGACTGCCCCTTCGGCTGGCCGATCCCCTTCATCCAGGCGATCACCGCCCACGCCCACCACGAACCCTGGCCCGGACGCGGCACCACCAGCACCGGACACCGCCCCGCGCTGCGCCACCGCCGCACCGACATCGTCGTACGGCAAGCCCTCGCCCCGCGTCTGCAGCCGCTGTCCGTGTCCTTCGACAAGCTCGGTGCCACGGCCGCGCGCTGGGCGCACCTGGCCGACGAACTCGCCCACCGCGGCCACCCCGTGGAGCGCACCGGGACGGGCCCCGTCGTCGAGGTCTACCCCAAGGCCGCCCGCCTGCGGTGGCAGCTCGGCGCCGAGCGTTCCATGGACGAACTGCTGCAGGCGGCACCCTTCCTGCGCTGCGCACCGCAGGTCCAGGAGGCGTACGAGCGCGACGAGCACGCCTTCGACGCCCTCATCGCAGCCCTCGTCGCCCGGGCCTGCGCCAAGGGCCTGACCGGCCTGCCCACTGCCGAAGACGGTCCGGCCGCCGCCGTCGAAGGCTGGATCCACCTGCCCGAGGAGGGCACCCTGCACAGCCTCGCGCAGGGACGGTGATCCCTGCGGGCATCGCTTTCGGTGGGACCGGCACACGGCGGCCAGGAGGAGAAGAATCGCCGTCATGTTCACCACTGACCGACTGACGATTCGCCAGTGGTAGTACGGAGACCGCGAACGGGCCTTCGACATCTACTCCCGCTGGGAAGTCGCGCGGTGGCTGGGGAACGCGCCCCGCGTGCTGGAGACCCCGGCACAAGCCGAGGCTGCGATCGAACGCCTCCGCTCCCACGGGGCCGACCCGCGCTTCGGAGTCTGGGCCGCGGAGCGGAAGGACACCGGCGTGATCGCGGGCACGGCCATGCTGGTGCCGATCCCGAACGGGGGCGGCGAGGTCGAGGTCGGCTGGTACTTCCACCCGGACAGCCGGGGGAACGGCTTCGCCAGCGAGGCCGTGCAGGACACCGTGGCCAAGGGCTTCACCGACGGCTGGCCGAGATCCACGCGGTGGTCCGGCCCGACAGCCAGCCCTCTCTCGCCGTCTGCCGTCGACTCGGGATGGCCTTCCTGAGGCGTACCACCCGCTGGTACGGCGTGGAGCTGGAAGCGTTCCACCTCACCTCCTGACGCAGGGCCGGCCGAGGAGCGGCCACGCGGTGCTCCTCGGCGGGTCGGACCGGCAGGGGACGGCCTCCCGCCACCGTGGCATGACAGCCCGGCACCCGTCACGCCCTTCCCCGTCGGCGGTCCTCGCCGAACCACCACCCGCCAACGCGCCCTTCCCGGTGAAGCCGGTGCCGACGACCAGGGCCGGGTCGGCCACGCCCGAGGCATCCCGCATCCCGCTTTGTCGAAGACGCGACAAAATTCGCCTTACGGTCACATTTGGGTCAAGTGGCCATCTCCTTAAGGGCGATGGGGAAACACTGACCGCCATGCATCCCTCACCCGGACCCTCGCCCGCAGGCCGTCGTGGCGCCGGCCGACCGGCAGCCGTCCTCCTCGCGCTGGCCTCGCTCACCGCCTGCTCCGGGCACGACACCACGGTGCCCGCCCCCGCTTCGAACACCACCGCGACGGCCGCCGCCACCGCGCCTGCCGCCGGCGACAGCGCACTGACCGAGGCCACCCTGACGGCAGGGCCCGACGCCACCACGGAGCAACTGCAGCAGAGCGCTACACAACTCCAGGCGAGGGCGCACGACATGGGACTGGCAGGACTCAAGACCCGGATCGACGGCAGCACCATTTCGGTGACCGCCCCCGGCAACGTACGCGACAAAATCGCCGCCCTTGCCCGGCCCGGACTGCTGCGCCTGCGCCCGGTCCTCGCCCTGGCTCCCTGCGTGAAGGGCCTTCCCGCACCGGGTTCACCCGCCGCCGGGGTAGCGTTCAAGGATGCTCTGCGCGCCCCGGCCACAGAGCCGACGGCCACGGGAACGGTACCGGCGCCGGCCGCCCCGGGCGACCTGTCGGCCGCCCTCACCCAGGGCGCGGTGCCGCCCGAGTTCGCGGCGCAATGGGCGAGGCTGGACTGCTCCAATCCGGGCAGCCGTCTGGACTACCAGCACGCCGCCACCGCGCCCGCGATCGCCTGCAGCACCGACGCCGACCGCGATACCTGGTACAAGTTCCTGTTGGGCCCCGTCGGAGTCGACGGCGCCGACATCACTGACGCGAAAGCCGCCTTCGACGACCAGCAGGGCGCCGGCTGGCAGGTGCAGCTTTCCTTCGACGCCGCCGGCGCCAAAGCCTTCGCCGACGTCACCGGCCGGCTCGCCACCCAGCCCGACCCCACCAACCAGTTCGCGATCGTGGTGGACGGCTCGGTCCTCTCCCACCCCTACGTCCGCAGCGCCATCCCCGGCGGCAGCGCGGTCATCAGCGGCTCCTTCACCCGTGAACAGGCCGAACAGCTGGCCTCGGCCCTGACCCACCGCTTCCCCGTGGAGCTGAAGGTGTCGGACGTCACCACGGTGCCGAGCGGCGGCACAACACCATAGAGCTGCCCAGTACTTCGGCTCGTCTGCATCGCTCCGCGCCGATCAGCGGATCACCCGTGCCACGGAGTCGGTTGTGGCCTCCCGGCCCGTCCTGGTTCACGCGCGGTTCACCTGGCGCCGGAAAGGGTGTTCACCTCGCAGGCCCTAGGTTTCCGGATGCACCGGCGAGCGGCTACGCCGAGCTGTCGTACGCCCAGATCAACCACCTCAAGTCCGCCACCATCACCACCGGCGCCTCCAAGCCCGTCGAGGCCACCGCCGCCACCACCCTGGGCGCCTCCACCGTCGTCGGCACCGGAGGAGACCTCGCCCTCCAGCTCGACTACGGCACCAAGGCCGAGAACGCCTACCCGATCGTCCTGGTCACCTACGAGATCGTCTGCGACAAGGGCAACAAGCCGGAGAACCTCGACAACGCCAAGGCGTTCCTGACCTACGCGGCCAGCGACGCCGCCCAGCAGGCCATCGCCGACAAGGGCTACGTCCCGATGCCCGCCGCCGTCAGCGGCAAGGTCAGGACCGCCGTCGCCGCCCTCGGCTGGCCGGCGCCACCGACCCAGGCCGCCGGCCACGGCCCGACACCGCGGCGGGCGGCCTGTTCCCGGTGGCCGCCGCGAGCGCCGTCCACCGGGCACCCAGTCAAAGTTCCACGCCAGCAGGACGCACACCTCCCCGGACCGCCGCGTATCTGCCGCGGCGCACGGTGGCCGACCCCTGCAGTCCGGCTGGGGATCCTGGGCGGCTGGAAAGGCTTCTCGCGGTGGCGGCGGTGCCGGTAAATTGCGCTCCGACCATCGACCAAAGGGAACGCCAGATGTCGGACCTAGATCAACTCCACAAGAAGGCCCAGAAGACGATCGGCGGAGCGCTGGAGCCCGGGGAGCGCCTGCTCGTCGCCCGCGCGGGCGAGAACAGCGCGCTTGTCGCGACCAATCGCCGAATCCTCATCTGCAAGTGGGGACTACAGACAGGGGCCATGTTCTCGACCCAACTCAACTCCTGGGACCTGCGGAACATCGCCGGCATCGAGACACGGAAGGGCATGACCACAGCGTCGATCGTTGTCCAGTCCGCGGGCACGGTCCCGGTGACGAAGTTCGGGCGCATGGACAAGGGTGCTGGATCGGTATGGGAAGCGCCGAACGCGCTGTTCATAAAGACGGTCAAGACCGACAAGCGAACCGCTGACGACATCGCCGCAGAGCTTCGGCGCCTGGTGGCTGACGCCCAAAGGGCGGGTGCCACTGCGCAGGCCACGCCAGTGGCCGCGCCTGACCCGGCCGACCAGATCCGAAAGCTTGCCGCGCTGCGGGATGAAGGCCTGCTCAGCGAGGAGGAATTCCAAGCCAAAAAGCGTCAGATCCTGGGCATTTAGTGCTCTGACCGGCGGGTCGTCAAGACCTCCTCTCACGTGTCGGCGGCCGCCTTGGCGATGACGCCGTCGTGATCGCCGTCCGGCGCGGCGAACACGCGCCCCGCCCGGCCGTCCGACTGTGGCGCACACCCACGGACCGCCCTGCCGTCCCGCAGAGAAGCCCGTCGAGCCGGGGAACCCACGAGCACGCCTTCCGGCCGCGACCACGTCACTTCCTGCGAGCGGCCCACCGCCGCGCCCCACGCACGGGTCCGACAGTGGGACCGCCGGGTTCCTGGCCCGGCACACCCGTATAGCGTCAGCAGGCTGAGTGCGCTGCGGCGGCTGGGGCCGCTGTTACCAGCGGGCGCAGCCGCCCCTTGGCCAGGCCGTTGACGACCGGGGTCGCGAAGCGGCGAAGGGCCAGGCTCGTCGCATAGGCGACGGGCAGGGCGATGACGGCGGCGCCGAGCACGTCGTGGGGGTAGTGGGCGCCGACGTAGACCCGGGTGAACGCTTCCACGACGGCGAAGACGGCGGCGATGGCGCTCAGCCGCCTGTCCAGCAGGAACAGCGCGGCGACGGTGGCTGCGGCGGTGGTGGTGTGGCCGCTGGGGAAGGCGTAGTCGCCCGGCGCGGGGCAGGCCTCGACGACGTAGGCGTGCGGCATGGACTGGCAGGGGCGGGCCTCGGCGACGATCTTCTTGATCACTTCGGCGACCGCGAACGCGGCGACGACGGACACCGGGACGGCCAGCGCGAGGGCCATGGCGGTGGTGTCCCGGCGGCGGGCGTTCCACCACCCGATGAGCATCAGTACCGCGAACACGCCGAGGCCGAGGTTGGTCCAGGCCTCGACGGGCTGGTTCAGCCAGGGGGTGTCCTTGGCGACGCCGGTGACGGAGGTGAACAGCGAGCCGTCGATGCCGGAGCCGTCGAACGCGAGGGGGAGCACAGAGGGGGATGTCATCAGGCGCGGTCTCTCAGGGTCGGGGGGAGGGGTGCCGCGACCGCCCCAACGGCCGGTTGGACCGGCCGCCGGGGTCATGCGGCGGTGCGCAATGCCGGCCGGCCACCGACCCCTTTCCCGTCTGGATCGAACTGACGCAACAGCGGAATGCAGGTGAATGCCCGGCGACCGAAGAGCAAAACTACTACATGCTGTAGAGGTCGGCGGGGCGGGCCGACGGCGTGCCGGCGGTCCGTCCGGGCATCGCCCCCAGCCTGGCTCTACAGGCTGTAGTAGCTTTGGGCCGTGCAGGGCGATCGCCGAGGAGTCTCGGACGCCCGAACCGCCGGACAGCCGCCGTTGCGGACCCAGAACGCTTTGGAGTGACCGCTGTGACCCATCCGGATCCGTCGCCTCCCGGCATAGCCGCGCTCCCGCCGCGGGCCGCCGGCCGCAGGGCCCGCACCAGTGGCCGGCGCCCGGCCGGCGAGCGCGCCCCGGTCCTCGCCGTCCTCACCCGGGCCGGCGAGCTCCTCGTCTTCGTCCTCGTCCTCGTCGTGCCCTGTCTCCTGGCCGCCGGAGTCGCCACGGGGCTCGTCCTGTGGCTCTTGACGGGCTGACGAGCAGCCACCGGCCGGGAATTCCCGGCTCGTGGCGGCGAAAGCTCCCGGCGAAGCCCTCCGGGGCCTGCTGGGGGCGGGGATACTGGTGTCGGGTGCCGCCGCGACGGGTTCCACGAAACCCTCGTTCCGCGGCGCGACGCGGCGCCGACCGGTGCGGTGGCGAGGAACGGAAGAGGCGCTGACACGATGACCAGGGGCGGGAACGGATCTGCCGAGGGCGGGCGGCGCGCGGCCGGAGAGTTGGAGTCGCAGGTGCTCGCCGTGCTCTGGGCGGCGGACGGCCCGGTGACCGCCGCGCAGGTACTCGACCGCCTGCCCGATGGCCTCGCCTACACCACGGTGCTGACCATCCTCTCCCGCCTGGCGGCCAAGGGGCTGGTGCGGCGCGAACGCGCCGGCCGCGGGTACGCCTTCGAACCGGTCCGGGACGAGGCCGAGCACACCGCGGCCGGCATGCACGCACTCCTGGAACGCGGCAGCGACCGCCTCGCCGTACTCGCCCGGTTCGTCGACACCCTCTCCCGGGAGGACGAGCGCTCGCTCCAGGAACTGCTGCGTCGGCACGAGACGTCCCGAGACCTGTGAGCGTCGATGTGTACGTACCGCTGCTGACCAGCGTGCTGCTGGCCGCCCTCGGTCCGCGGTTGTCGCGACGGCTGTCGCCGAAGGTCGCGGCGTGGGCGCTGCTGTCGGGGGCGGTGGTGTCGGCCGTGTGCTGGGCCGGGTCCCTCGCCCTGCTGGCTTCCACCGGCATCGGGCAGATCCGCCTGGTCGCCACGATCGGCCAGTGGTCGCGCCGGGCACTGCGCGCGCAGGCCCCGGTGAGCGGGCCAGGCGATCGGCCTGCCCCCGAGCGGCAGCGTACGCGGCGTCTCACCGGCAGGGCGGACGTCCCTCCTCGCGAGGTGCTGCGGCGCGACCGCTCGGCAGCGGGCACCGGAGACCCGCGCCCGGGGCCTGGGCGGCAGACGACGGCGATCGCGCTGATCACGGCTCTGATCGTCCTCATGGTGGCGATTCCCCTGCTCGGCTCGGTCCTGGGCCGGCCGGCGCACCGTCACGGACCAGTGCACCGCGTGCACATCCTGCGCCAGTGCTGCGACAACCGGGGCCGTTGCCGGACGGCTCGCCGACGCCGGCACGTCTGTCCTCCCGCCCGGCGCCGAAACGGCACACCCCACTGAGGCTCGCGGCGTCACCGCCGGGCCGTGGTCCCGGTGCCGGCCCCGGGCGCTTCCACCACCTCCCGGTGGTCTGCCGGGCGTTGAACGGATCGGTACACCCCTCTCCGCCGTGCCCTCGAAGGCCTCCACGACGTCCTGGTTCGCAACACGCGGCCCGTGCCCGGACCGGCCGCCCGGGCGCCGCCGACTCCGAGGCGGCCTGCTGTCTTCACCTCTGGCGCGTCACGATGCCCGCCGGGAGCGGAGGTTCGCTCCGGACAGCAGTCCGCCTCGGGCGGGGCGGACGCCCTGCCGCACCGGCCACGATCTTCTGCAGCAGGCTGTAGGAGAGGATCGGCAACAGCACCTCGGGGCGGTGGGAGAACCAGCCGGCCGCGAGTACCGCTGCCGCACTGCTGTTGTTCATCCCGGTGGCGAAGGTCAGGGAGATCCCGTCAGGCCGGTCGCACCCGGTCCATCGGGAGAGCCACCGGCCGCAGCAGAACGTGAGGCCGCACACCGCCCCGGCGATGCCGAGCGCCGCCACCACCAGGTCGGGATCCGGACGGGCGATCACCTGCCCCAAGGCGCCGGCGGCATTGGTGTAGCAGAGCAGCAGGATGTTCACCAGGTTGACGGCCTTGGCGGCGGGCAGCGCGCGGCGGATGCGCTCCTCGCCGAGCACGGCGCGCACGGCGATGCCCGTCAGGCACGGCAGGACCACCGACAGCAGCGCGAACACCCCCGCCCCGGTGCGGGCGACGGTGTCGACGGTGGTCGTGTCGTCCAGGACGCCGGCGCCGTGGGGAACGGTGAGCGGGCTGAGCAGCGTGGAGCCGATCACCATGGCGACGACCAGGGGGACGTTGCCGCCCGCGTTCTGCCCCCAGGACGCGGCACCACCGGCGATCGGCATCGCCAGCACCAGCAGGAGCCCCACCACCAGGCCCTCCGCCTCCGCGGGGTCGGGCCAGGTCCGCAGGCACAGCCCGACAACGGGCAGGAGGAGCAGGGGCAGCAGGGCGTTCGCCGCGATGCCGACCGCCAGGCGCAGAGGCCGGAAGGCCACGACGCGCAGATCGGGGATCCGCACCCCCAGCCCGGCGTTGAACAGCATCACCGCCAGCAGCACCATCGGCAGCGTCACCACGACCGAGCCCGCCGGAACCCGCAGCACCAGCCCTCGAAGAGCCTCGCCGGGGGCCGGGAAGGCGCCGGCCAGCGCGTAGCAGACCAGCATCAGCCCCAGCAGCCACCGCTGCGCCACCGCGATCACCCTTGTCACGCAAAGCAGCACATTGGGCACTCAGTGTTCCCATGGGTTCCCCGCGATGGCCTGGCTACGCACTCGGCTCGACCGTGCGGTGCGGCCCCGCCGACTGCCGCTCAGGGTTTCGGTCAGGGCGGACGCCCCTGGTGCTCCGAGGTACTCGTTCAGCCGGCGCCTTCTCGACGGCCGCGCCTGACGCCGTGGTCGCGAAGCGGGCCGACCTCCCAGCCGCTGGTGGCGCAGTGGTCGAGGAGGTGGGGCATGGCGCCGAGCGTGGACTGCCAGGCGGCGGGGACGGAGGTGGAGCCGCAGTCGTGCAGCAGGATCGTGCCGCCGCCGTGCAGGTCGGCCGTGACCGCGTGGTGGATCGATTCGGGCGTGGTGCGGGTGGTCCAGTCTTCGCCCCGGCTGGTCCACAGCACGGGAGTGAGGCCGAGTCGTCGAGCGGCGAGGTGGTCGCCGACGGTCATGATGCCGCTCGGGGGGCGGAACCAGCGCGGCGCGGTGCCGGTCAGATCGGCGATGGCGTCGCGGGTGCGGCGCAGGTCCCGGTGGGTGCCACGGGGGCCGCGCAACACCAGCGGACGGTGGCCCCAGCCGCGGACGGCGATCTCGTGGCCGGCGTCGGCGATCTCCCGGACCAGCGCGGGAGTCCTTTCCGCCATGGAGCCCAGCAGGAAGAACGTGGCGCGCACGTCGTATTTCTGGAGCAACGTCAGGAAGTACGGCGTGGAGACGGGATCGGGGCCCCCGTCGAAGGTGAGGGCGACGTGGTCGGGGCGGCCCTCCCCGGCAAGACGGGGCATCAGCCGGTTGCGCAGTGGCCCGTACGTGGAGATGGCCGGAGCCGCGTGCGTGGCGGTGGCGGCGGCAGCGACGGCGGCACCGATGCCCAGAATCGCTGGGGGATGCATGGGATGACCTCGGGAGGGAGTGGTGGGCGCGCCAGGGCGCGGCGGCCGGCGGGTGACGAGCCGGTGTTCGCGGTCATCGGGTGAACGACTCCGCCAGTCCGCTCCAGGTGCAGCGGTGGTGGGTCCGGCGTTCGACCGCCAGAAATTCTACAGCTTGTAGTAGATCGTCGTCCACAGGCCGGCTGCGGCCCGTCGGCCCACGACGGCCCGACGGCCCGGTGCACCGATCGACGCTCGCGCGGCAGCCCCTCGGAAGGGAGCGCGACGCCACTTCGCCGGCGGGTCGGATCGTAGACATCCCATCGGCTGCTGTTCATCCACCGGCAACCACACGTTGGCACTACCCGGCGGTACGCGCTGTCCGCGGGGTGAACAGTGTCCTGTCGGCGGGGACGGCCCCCGGCGTATCGCACTGAGGGAGTGTCATGGCACGCCTCACGATCGGCCGCTGGGGACGGCGGCTGATAACCGGGGTGGCGGTGATGACGGCCGCCGCCTCGCTCGCACCGGCCTCCGCCCAGGCCCACGACGGCCACCGGCCGGCCACGCCCAGGATCGGCCACGTGTGGACGATCATCCTGGAGAACAAGTCCTACGAGGCCACCTTCACCGGGCTGAACCAGAACAGCTACCTCTGGAAGACCCTGCCCCAGTACGGCGAGCTGCTGCGCCAGTACTACGGCACCGGCCACTACAGCCTGGACAACTACGTCAGCCTGGTCTCCGGCCAGGCCCCCACCCCGGACAACCAGAACGACTGCCCGCAGTACAAGGACGTCTCCCCCGGCACCCCCGCCGCCGACGGCCAGGTCAACGCCTCCTCGGGCTGCGTGTACCCGAGTTCGGTGTACACCCTGTTCAACCAGCTCGACGACAAGGGTCTGAACTGGAAGGCGTACATGCAGGAGATGGGCAACACGCCCGGCCGCGAGGACCCCTACCGCTGCGGCGTGCCCGGCGACCCGTCCGGCGCCGGCGTCCCGGACCCGGGGGGCGCGACCGCCCAGGACCAGTACGTGGCCAAGCACAACCCCACCGCCTGGTTCCACTCGCTCATCGACGACCCGCAGGAGTGCGCCAACGTCGCCCCGCTGGACGGCCGCCCCGCCACCGCGGGCCACCCGGCCCAGACCGGTCTGGCCGAGGACCTCAAGAGCGAGGACACCACCCCGGCGTTCTCCTGGATCACGCCCGACAACTGCTCCGACGCCCACGACGCCGTCTGCAAGGGAGACAACCTCTCCGGCGACCCGAACGACCACCAGGGCGGCCTGTACGCCTCGGACCTGTTCCTGGAGAAGATCGTCCCGCAGATCATGGCCTCGCCCGCCTTCCAGCACGACGGCATGATCCAGATCATCTTCGACGAGGCCTTCCCGCCCTACAAGATGTACGGCAACTCGGTCGCCGACTACACCGGAAACCAGAACCCGAAGCTCAACACCCCCACCGACACCGCCCAGTCGGTCGTCGCCTGCTGCAACGAGCTGCCCGGCCCGAACACCACCCAGCCCGGCTTCCAGGCCTTCGGCCAGGACACCACCCCCGGCGGCGGCATCACCGGCGCCGTCCTCATCTCCCGCTACATCAAGCCGGGTTCGATCAGCGACCAGCCCTACAACCACTACTCCTGGCTGCGCAGCATGGAAGACCTGTTCGGCGTCGACCAGGGAGGCACCGACGGCCAGGGCCACCTCGGCTACGCCGCCGCCGACGGACTGCGCCCCTTCGGTGCGGACGTCTACAACAACCCCTCCGGGCACGCGCTGGCCCCCGCTGCGTCGGGCAGTACCGTCTACCCGGCCACGGCCCGCGCCGACCAGCCCCAGACGCCGATCGTCAGCCCCGCCCCGAGCGGGCGGTGACCGGCCGGACCGCGTGAAGGACCGACAGCACCGATGAACCCCGCGAACACCGCGGCGCCCAGCCGGGCCGGCCACCGCCGGCCCGGCTCCCGGCGCCCCCGCGGAACGGAACCCCGAGACCGCGCGGCCACGGACGGCGCCGCGCCCGCATCACGATCACGGCGGGTGCGCCCGGTCCCGGCGGATCCACTGGCTGCCGGACAGGCGCAGAGACAGGTGGGCGAGGTCACGGCCCCGGGGGCGGGTTTCGGCTACGCCGACGACTCCGACCAGGCGATGCAGCCTCCGGAGCCGGCCCGGCCGTCACTGCCCGTTGGCGGCGGCTTCCCGTTCGCGGCGCTGCTGGTGCTCGGTGCGGATGCCGGACAGGACGGTGCAGGTCAGGCTGGCCGCGATGATGCCTTCGGCCCAGAAGAAGGCGACGTAGTCGATGAGCGATCCGATCGGGGGTGATCCGGGGGCGGCGTTGCGCATGCCGATCAGGGCGAAGATCGTCGCGGCCATCCAGCCGAGGGAGGGCCAGATGAGGCCTTCGCGCTTGCGGTAGAGCACTTCGGCGGCGCCGAGTACTGCCAGTGCGAGTGCCCACATCGCCGCGATCATGAACCAGGCCAGGATGAAGGTGCTGCGGGAGCGGGTGATCTTCGCGTCCAGGACCACCGTGCCGGTGGCGGCGGTGGTGGTTTCGGGGTGAAGGACGAAGAACGGGTCGGCGTCGGTGAAGACCAGGCCCACCGGCACGGTTGTGCCGCCACTAGTGGCGGTGAAGCTCGCCTCCGTGCGGTAGCGGTCGAAGGGGTAATCGGTGGCGGTGCCGCCGTAGGTCTCGGCGTGGAACACCTGCGGTGCCGCGGCTTCACCCTCGGCGGCTTTGATGGTCGCCTTGGCGGTGCCGGTGGCGGTGATCTCCGCAGGGCGGGCGAAGGCCTGGGAGTCGGGGCCGGCGGCGAGCCTGCCGTGCGGGATGGCGGCGACGTACAGCGCCAGCCGCTGCGCCGACGGATCCACGTCCTGGGCGGTGACCTCCAGCTCGATCCAGTCCCCGGAAGAGGGGATGCCCAGCTCGTACGCCTGCTCACGAGTGTTGCGCTCATTGAGGTACAGCCCGATACCGGACCCGCACAGGCCGATGATCAGTGCCAGCACGACGGCGAACCGCCAGCTTCGGCGACGAGGGGCACGGGGCGCTGTCTGCGGCTCGGCCGCGGGTTCGGTTGCGCCGACCTCGGGAGTGGTGACCTGCACGGTCGTCCTTCCTGCGGCGCTGGTTCGGGCATGCGGGGTCGCTGCCGCCCGGACGCGCGCCGGTGTTGCGATTGGGATGCCTCGGCCCGACGGGCCCCATCACCTGCCGGGCCGAGACGACTTACCAGGGGCGGCGCGCGGCGGCGCCGCACCCCGAGCTCCAAGTGCCCGCGGTCAGGACGCCTTTCCCGACTTGGCGGGTTCATCGGCCTTCGCGAGAGTGGCCGTGGCGACCGCCGGCGGGGTCGGCGCTGGCGTGCCCGCGTCCGGCTGCTCGACGGACGAGCCGTCCTCACGCATGGCTGCCGTCTCGGCCTTCAGGATGCGCATCGACTTCCCCAGCCCGCGGGCCATCTCGGGCAGCTTCCTGGAACCGAAGAGCAGCACCAGCACCGTCACCATCACCAGGACATGCCAGGGCTCCAGGCCATTGCGCAGCATCTCCGCACCACCGGATCTTTCGTGCTCGTTTCGATGCCGCGCCGCGGCGGCTCCTTCATGCCCCGTCCCCGATCCCAACCCGGCTCGACTGGCTTCTCAGTTGGTACAACGGTTCGGGCCGCGATCGCCGACGAGGACGGGCGGAGACTGCTCGCCGCCCGCTTGCAGGGTCAACCCGTACCGGCCCTCGCACCTCAGGGGTGGACACGAGGACCGGGGTCCGGATCCGGGCAGTGATCGCCGAGAGCGTCGGCGGCGGTAGTGGGATGCACAGCAGGAACCTGCATGCTCCGCAGCGCAGCCGACGGGAATCCTGCCCTTCTGCCAGCCCAACAGGGCTGAAACAGTAAAGCACATATTGAGCCTCCAGTGTTTCAATAGAGGCATTTAGCGGCGGCCCGAAGCTTGACCGACGCGGCAGCTGTGCCCACGCGCCCCTCTCCGTGCTCCGTCGGCACCTCGGCGATGGCCGGCCGAATGGCGGGGCCTCCAGATGGCGGGGCGGCTCTCGAATCGGCTTCGGCACTCGCGAAGGGACTGGACACCGTGCCCGTCACCGAATGGCGTACAGGTGGGGACCCGGGCGGATCGATGCCCATCGCTGCATACGACGGCGCACCCGCCCGGGCGTACTCGCGCCCAGCGGCCCGAGCGTGGTGCCACCGGTGGGCGGCACGGCGGGCGTGACGGGGCATTCACCGACATCCTCGTAGTCGGCCGGTGTCGGATCGCAGATCAGTGGAGAAGGCATGACGATGCTTCGCCGTCGCTTCCTCAAGAGCATGGGTCTGAGCCTGCCCGGCCTCTCCCTCCTCGCCTCGACGTCCGCCTGTGACAACGGCGGGGACGGCGGCCAGGAGAACAGTCCGCCCAGCTCTTCCAGGCACCGGAAGGTGATCGTCGTCGGCGCGGGCATCAGCGGTCTGGGCGCCGCCCGGTACCTGGCGGACAAGGGCCATGAGGTGTCGGTGCTCGAAGCGCGCGACCGGATCGGCGGGCGGGTCTGGACCAGTCGGCAATGGTCCGGGACGCCGCTGGACCTGGGGGCGTCGTGGATCCACGGCATCGACGGCAACCCGGTCACCGACCTTGCGAAGCAGGCCGGGGCGAAGACGGTGGTGACCGACCCCGCGAGCTCCACCGACTACGCCACCGACGGCCAGGAGATCGCGGGCCCCCAGGCCCAGTCACTGCAGCGGTGGCAGCAGGACACCGCGAAGGCGCTGTCGTCCTTCCAGAGCGACGACAACCAGGACGAGGCGGTGCGCGCCGTCGTCCAGAACGCGCTGGGGTGGTCGAGCCTTTCCGATTCCGACAAGGCCTTGATCTCGTACGCGCTGAACGACTACGAGCACGAGTACGCGGGCAGCGTCGACCAGATGTCCGGCCTGTACTTCGACGACGACGCCAAGATCAGCGGCAAGGACGTGCTGTTCCCCGACGGCTACGGCGCCGTCACCGATCACCTGGCCAAGGGCATGTCGGTCCGGACCGGGCAGGTCGTGAAGCAGATCGACTGGAACTCCGGCGGCGTGACGGTCACCACCGACAAGGGCACCGTCCAGGCCGACCACGTGGTGGTCACGCTGCCGCTGGGCGTCCTGCAGAGCGGGGCGGTCAAGTTCGGCCCCGGCCTGCCTGCCGACAAGCAGGCCGCGATCAGCAAGCTCGGCATGGGCGTGCTTGACAAGTGCTACCTGCGCTTCCCGAAGGCATTCTGGCCGGACACCGACTGGCTGACGCACATCCCCGACCTGAGCCACTACGGGCAGTGGGAGCAGTGGATCAACGTCGGCCGCCCCACCGGCCAGCCTGTGCTGCTCGGCTTCAACGCCGCCGACTTCGCCCGCACGACCGAGGACTGGAACGACAACCAGATCGTCGACAGCGCCATGACCACGCTGAAGACGATCTTCGGCAACGACATCCCCGCCCCGACCGAGTACCAGATCACCCGCTGGGCCTCCGACCCCTACGCGCTGGGCTCCTACTCCTTCAACAAGCTCGGCTCGACACCCGACATGCGCGACCAGCTGGCGGCCGCCGTCGACGGCCGGGTGCACTTCGCCGGGGAGGCGACCAACCGCCAGTCCTTCGCCACCGTCCACGGCGCCTACCTGTCGGGCATCCGCGCGGCCAAGGAGATCGCCGGCTGACACCTGTGCCCTTGCTGACTCCGACGGCGCACCGCTCCCGGACCGACGGTGCCGCTCGTGACTCTCCGTGATCACCGGCGCAGGGCAGTTGGCGACGCCAACCGGATGTGCCACCTGGCGATTCCGTGGAGATAATCACCCGGCTCGTTGCCCGTCGTCCGCCGGATCAAGGTGAGAAGTGCCACCGAACGTCACTGCCGTGACCGCAGCAGCCGCTCCGGCGGCACAGTTCCTCTCCCCCGCCCGGAACGTGAAGCTCGCGCCCCTGGTCGCGCTCATCTTCTTCAGCGTCTCCGGCGGGGCCTACGGCATCGAGGGCCTGTTCTCCGCCGCCGGTCCCGGTATCGGCCTGCTGCTGCTCCTGGTGACACCCCTCGTCTACAGCGTTCCGCACGCGATGGTCTGCGCCGAGCTCGGCACGGCGATCCCCGTCGACGGTGGCTACTACCACTGGGTGCGGCGCGGGCTGGGACGCTTCTGGGGTTTCCAGCAGGGCATGCTCAGCTGGCTGGGCGGCTTCGTGGACCTGGCCGTCTACCCGGTCCTGTTCACCGGCTACCTGCAGTCCATGGTCGACTGGGCCGCACCCGGCGAGCACGTGCTGTTCGCCGTGGGCCACTTCCGGTTCGACCTGCACTGGTTCGTCTGCCTCGCCGTCATCACCGCCTGCGTCCTGATCAACCTGACGGGCACGGCCAGGGTCGGCACCTCCGCCCTCGTGTTCGCAGTGGTCTGCCTCACTCCGCTGCTGCTGTTGAGCGTCGCCGGCTTCGCGCACCTGCTCGGCGACGGCGCCGGCCCCGTTTCGCAGCTGACCAGCCGCCCGGACCAGTCGATCGCAAGCGCCTTCGGCGCCGGGCTCTTCCTCGCCATGTGGAACTACAGCGGCTGGGACGACGTCTCGGCCTTCGCCGGTGAGATCGACAACCCGCGCAAGCACCTGCCGCGGGCACTCGCCCTCTCCGTCGTGGCCATCACCGCCGGCTACCTGCTGCCGGCAGTCGCCTCGCTCACGCTCGGGCCGGACGGGCCGGCCGGCTGGAAGAGCTGGCACAGCGGCTCCTTCTCGGCCGTGGCCGGCGCCCTGGCCGGCCCGTGGCTGCAGACCGCGGTGACGCTCGGCGGCATGCTCGCCTCGGCCGCGATGTTCTCCGTGCTCCTCACTTCCAGCGCCCGCGTGCCCTTCGTCCTGGCCCAGGACGGCTACTTCCCGAAATGGATGGCGAGAAGGACCGCCCGCCGCCAGGTTCCCGTCGCCTCCCTCATCGGCTCATCCGCGATCTACGCCCTGTTCTGCCTGAGTAGCTTCAGCAACCTGATCATCGTGGACGTCTTCCTCACCAACATCACGCTGCTGCTCGAAGTCGCCGCACTCATCGCGCTGCGCGTGCGCGAGCCGCACCTGGACCGTCCCTACCGCGTCCCCGGCGGGCCCGTCGGCCTTTCCCTCGTCGTTCTGAGCCTGACCGGCGTCTGCACCTGGGCCGCGTGGCAGCAGTACACGGAGAACGGCACCAAGGCGGTGACCTACTGCCTCATCGCCGTCGGCGCCTGCGCACTGCTGTACGCACCGATGGCCAAGCGCCGCCGCCGCATCGCGGGCGCCGAGGCGTAGCCCGGCGCAAGGACGCAGGCCAACCCCTCGGCCGACCAGCGTCCGCGCCGTGCGCGCATTATCCGCACTGGACCCGGGCGGCCCAGGAAGTACTGACGGCGATTGGCGCCCGCAAGAAGGCGTGACATCACGTGTCGGGGGGGGGGGGTTCCACGGCGCCCCCCCCCCCCCCCACCCCACACGGGGGGGGCCCCGCAAGGTGGGGGCGGTCCCCCCGGGAACCCCCGCCCGCGCCTTCACCCGCCCGTGGCCAGCAGCCCCCGCCTTT
>NZ_JBHWDU010000040.1:45285-69854 GCF_042734825.1 Kitasatospora sp. NPDC059648
CTTCCGTCGGGCTTGGGCCCCCCATACTACGGTAAATAAACCGTGGGGGGGTGTCCTTCACCCCCCCCCGCCCGACACCGTCCTACCCAGAACGGGGCTCTCCCGCAGACGGTGCTTCCGTCCGCAGCGTCAACCGCCGCGCTCCAGTACCCGAGCGATGACCTCTCAGCCGACGATTTCCTTGGCGCCGCGGATTCCCGAGAGGTAGGCGCCGTGGACGGTCGCGAAGGAGGACCGGTGCGTGGCCTCGCCGGCGAAGTGGACACGCTCGCCGATCCGGGCTGCGAGCTGGTCACGCATCGCCGGTGTGGAGCCGACCTTGTAGTACGAGTACGAGCCACGCGCGAAGGGGTCGGAGGCCCAGCGGCTGATCTGGAAGTCGACAGGCTGGGGGATGTCACCGCCGTACATGGTCTTCAGCGTCTCCATCGCGCCGGCGACGATGCGGTCATCGCTCCAGCCCTCGATCGTGCGGCCGAAGTCGGCGGCATTGAAGCCGAGCAGCACCGGCTGGCCGACGGCGCGGTTGAGGTTGATCCACTGCTCCCACTGCCCGTGCTTGTCCAGGTCCGGCACGTACTCCAGCCAGTCGGTGTCCGCCCAGAACACCTTGGGGAAGCGCAGATAGCACTTGTTGAGCACACCCACACCGAGCTTGTCGATCGCGGCCTGCTTGTCCGCAGGCAGCCCGGGACCGAACTTCACCGCGCCGCTCTGCAGCACACCCAGCGGCAGCGTCACCACCACATGGTCGCCCTGGAACGCACCCCTGTCGGTGGTGACCGTCACGCCCCCAGCGTCCCAGTCGATCTGCTGGACGACGTGCCCGGTCCGCACCGTCAGCCCTTGGGCCAGCAGGTCGGTGATCTGCCGGTAGCCTCCCGGGAACAGCACGTCCTTGCCGCTGATCTTCTTGTCGTTGTCGAAGTAGAGCGCCGACATGTCGTTCACGCTGCCCGCGTATTCGTGCTCGAAGTCGTTCAGCGCGAACGACACCAGGCCCCGGTCGCCATCGGCCAGCGCCGACCAGTTCAACGTGCGCTCGACCACGCTGCGCACCGAGGCGTCGTTCTGGTCCTGGTTCGACGTCAGTGCCTGTGCAGTGGCCCTGCGCCAGCGCTGAACCGCCGCCTGGGCGGCGGCGTCCGTCGGCTGGCCACTGGAGACGTAGCTGGAGACGTTCTCGGCGCTGGTCGCGACCATGCGCGCCCCGGCCGTGTTGGCCAGGTCGGTGATCGGGTTCCTGTCGGTGCCGTGGATCCACGACGCACCCATGTCGACCGGCACCCCTGGCCACTGCTCACTGGTCCAGATCCGGCCCCCGATCCGGTCACGCGCCTCCAGCAACAGGACGCTCTGCCCCTTGTCGGCCAGGTACCGTGCCGCCGCCAGACCACTGATCCCCGCACCGACGACGATCACGTCACTACGGCCGGGCAGTGCCGGCGGGACAACCCCAGCTGCGGGATCGTCGCTGTCCGCGGTGCCGAAGGCGGACAGGGAACCGATCACGGCGGCGCCGGTCAGGCCCACCCCCATGTTCGCCAGGAAACGTCGGCGTTGCATCGTCATTGGCTGTATACCGATCTTCGATGTGTGTACGGACTTCTGCGAAACGTCGGTGCGCGCTCCAGTGCGCTCGCCAACGTGCGGGAAGAGGGATCCCCCAGCCTCCGCCGGGCCGCCCCGAAGCGGTCGGATGGCAAAGGATCTGCAGACCCTGCTGTGCCCCGCGGTTCGGCTGCGAGCGCGGCAGGACGGGCGGTCAGGAGGTGTGGTGGTAGTAGGTGATGGAGACCTTGACCGGGCCGTCGTTCGTGGCGGTGGTGAGGATGCGGATGACGGCGATGTCCTGGGCGCCGTGGGAGCGGACGCAGAAGGCGCGGTCGGCGCGCAGGGTGGTGAAGGGCAGGGCGGAGGTGGGCTGTGTTTCGACGCCCTTGAGGCAGTCGGGGAGCGCGAGAGGGCCGGGAGGGGCGATGAAGGCATCGCTGTCCTCGGAGATGTAGAAGGCGCCGGGCTGGCGGGCCAGGTACCAGGAGGAGGTGTCCTGGGTGACCTTCCCGGCCTTGAGGTCGAACTCGTGGTCACGGTCGGGGGAGGTGAGTTCGAGGTTCGTGTAGACGGCGGTGTAGCCGGGGGCCGCGGACGGTGAGGCGGGGGTGGAGGTGGGGGTGGCAGACGGAGGGAGGCTGCTGGTGACGGCGGTGTTCTGCTCGGCGGAGTCGTCGAAGTATTCGGTGTAGTCGAGCAGGAAGAAGGCTGCTGCTGCGCCGATGAGGAGAGTGGCCGTCGTGACGAGTGCGGTGCGGGCTCCCCGGCGCGCGGTGGCCGCGGCTCTGCGTCTGGTCGTGGCAACCGGTTCCGGGACGGCGGGCTCCGGCTGCAGTCGGGTGGGTGCCGGGGCGGGCAGAACGCGGGCGGTCGGGGCTTCGGCCCGGGCCGGGTCGAGGACGGTGACGGACGGAACAGGTGTGGCCGGCAGGTCGGTGTGGCGGTTCAGTTCGCCGCTGACCTGCGGGGGCAACCAGCCTCGGGAGAAGCGGAGTTCGCCGCCGGTGGCGGGGTGGCTGCGGGCCGCCTCGATCAGCCAGGCTGTGCCGGGTCGGTCCTCGGGGTTCTTGGCCAGGCAGTACCGGACCAGCTCGTGCAGTCCGTGCGGCAGGCGGGAGAGGTCCGGTTCCTCGTGGACCGCCCGGTAGAGCGCGGTGGGCTCGGGCCCGTCCCCGAAGGGGGACACCCCGGAGCCGATGAAGGCGACCAGGGCACCGAGGGCGAAGACGTCGGTGGCCGGGCTGGCGGGCTGTCCAAGGGCCTGCTCGGGGGCCATGAAGCCGGGCGAGCCGATGCGCAGGCCGGTGCCGGTGAGCGGGATCGCGTCGGCGGCGCGGGCGATGCCGAAGTCGATGACACGCGGTCCGTCAGCGGCCACCAGGACGTTGCCGGGCTTGAGGTCGCGGTGGACGACGGCAGCGGCGTGGATCGCCTGCAGGGCCTCGGCGACGCCGGCGAGCAGCAGCAGGACGGTACGCTCCGGCAGCGGGCCGTGGCGCTGGACGGTCTGCTGCAGGGATGGGCCGGGTACGAAGGTGGTCGCCAGCCAGGGGGCGGCGTCGTCGGTGCCCGCGTCAACCACCTGAGCGGTGTAAAGGCTGTGGATGCGGCGCGCGCTGGCGACCTCCTGGGCGAAGCGGTGGCGGAACTCGGGGTCCTCGGCGAATTCGGGCCGGACCACCTTGAGCGCGACCGGGCGCCCTCCGGGGGTGTACGCGAGGTACACGCGGCCCATGCCGCCCGCGCCGAGCCGCGCGCACAGGCGGTAGCCGCCGACCTCGCCGGGGTCGTCCGGAGTCAGTGCCTCGAAGGCCGAGGACGACGGGGCGCCGAAGGGCTGCGCGGTCATGGGGACTCCAGCAAAGTCGTGCGGGTGGGCGGCGAGGTGTGAGGTAGCCCCGGGTGTGGGCCGTGTCCGAGATCGCAGCGGGTCGTATTCGGCCGCGGTCATTGCCTGGAGCGGGCCCATTCGACCGGTCGCGTGGATCTTGCGGCCGGTCACGGGCGTTCGGGGTGCCGCGCCGCACGCCCCCGCCGGTGCGTTCGGGGCACGCACCGGTGGGGGCTGCCGTCCCGCGGGCGTCGGGGGGGCGCCCGGCGGGGTCCTGGTGGACGAACCCCGGTCGTGTTCCCCGCCGCCCACACGACGGGGGAACAATCCGGGAATTCGTCACGCGGCTGGCGGTGTCAGCCGGCGATCTCCTTGGCCGCGCGCAGGCCCGACCGGTAGGCGCCGTGGACGGTGGCGTAGTCCTTGCGGTCCGTCGCCTCGCCGGCGAAGTGCACTCGGCCGTCCACGGCGGCCGCGAGCTGGTTGCGCATATCGGACGTGGCGCCGAGCTTGGTGAACGAGTACGAGCCGCACGCGTACGGGTCCGAGGCCCAGCGGGTGATCTGGTAGTCCGTCGGCTGGGGGATGTTGCCGCCGTAGATGGTCTTCAGGGTGCTCATGGCGCTGTCGACGATCTGGGCATCGCTCCAGCCCTCGATGGTGCGGCCGAAGTCGGCGGCGTTGAAGCCGAGCAGCACCGGTTGGCCGGTGGGGCGGGCGATGTTGATCCACTGCGCCCACTGTCCGTACTTGCCCAGGTCCGGCACATACTCCAGCCAGTCGGTGTCCGCCCAGAACACCTTGGGGAAGCGCAGGTAGCACTTGTTGAGGACACCCGTGCCGAGCTTGCCGATGGCCGTGGTCTTGTCCTTCGGCAGGCCGGGGCCGAATTTGACCGACCCGCTCTGCAGGACGCCCAGCGGCAGCGTGACCACCACGTGGTCGGCCTGGAAGGCGCCCTTGTCGGTGGTGACCGTCACGCCGCCGGAGTTCCAGTCGATCTGCTTGACGACCTGCCCGGTCTGCACCGACAGCCCCTTGGCCAGGTAGTCGGTGATCTGGTGATAACCGCCCGGGAACAGGACGTCCTTGCCCTTGATCTTGGCATCGTCGTCGAAGTACAGGGCCGACATCTGGTCGACGCTGCCCGAGTACTCGTGCTCGTAGTCGTTCAGCGCGTAGGAGACCAGGGCCTTGTCGCTGTCCGACAGCTTCGACCAGCCCAGCGCGTTCTGGACGACGCTGCGGATCGAAACGTCGTCGTCATCCTTCTTCTGGAAGGACGACAGCGCGCTCGCCGTGGCCTTCCGCCAGCGTTCGAGCGCTTGGGCCTGGGCGCCCTCGATCTCCTGGCCGCTCGCGAGGTAGTCGGTGACGCTTTCGAGGTCGGTCACCACCGTCTTCGCGCCGGCCTTCTTGGCCAGATCGGTGATCGGGTTGCCGTCGATGCCGTGGATCCACGACGCGCCGAGATCGAGCGGTGTGCCGGACCACTTCTCACTGGTCCAGATCCGCCCGCCGATGCGGTCGCGGGCTTCGAGCACGGACACGTCGTGACCCTTGTCGGCCAGGTAGCGGGCGGCGCCCAGGCCGCTGATCCCGGCCCCGACGACGATCACCTTCTTGCGCCCGGACGGGCCCGGCGTCCCGTTCCCTTCGCCGCCGCTACCCGCGCCGTCGCCGTCTTCCCCGTTGTCGCCACAGGCGGAGAGGGAGGCGAGAAGGGCGAGGCTGGGCAGTCCCAGGCCTACGCTCCGCAGGAAGTGCCGGCGGTGCATCGTCATGACTGTTGACCGATCTGCTTTCTGACACGGGCCGATACGGGGGTGTTCCGCCGAACGCACCGTCGCGTTCGCCGGGCCGCCATGGGCGGGGAAGCCGCGCAGGCGTCGAAGAGGGCACCCCGTCTGGTCGGGGACGGCCTCCTGCACCGTGGCGGACACCGACCAGCGGCAATCCGCCTCACCGGTGGAGCGAGACCGACGCAACAGAGGATACTTTGATACAGTGATGTGTCAACAGAGGCACTGGGGGCTGGCTGGTGGGTTCGCGCAGGCGGCTGTAGGTGACGGTCGTGATTCCACCGCTGAGGAGGCCCGGATTGGCGGTGGCGACCTCGGTGTCACGCCTTCGGGCCGGCCGGCGGAAGGCGGGCGTGGACGGCGAAGCCGCCGTCGGGGGTGGGGCCGTCCTCGGCCAAGGTCTGAAGCACGCCCCGCGGCGCGAGCCCCGAGACGCGGTCAGGCGGCCGCACCGTACAGCAGGATCGCGGGGATGAAGCCCGGAGCCTGGCGGGCACCCATGTAGCCCTCCATCGTCAGCTCCCACGCGGTCTCGGCCAGACCACAGAACGTCGAGGCCAGCCAGGTGGCCGGCATGTCCTTCCGTAACAGCCCGACGCCCTGGCCGCGTTCGAAGAACGCGACGGTCCGGTCGAAGATCGCGTCGGCCCGTACGCCGATCTCGGCGACGCCGAGGACGTCGGGCCGGGCATAGACGAGGTTCCACAGCTGGGCGAACGCCGGGTATTCAGCCACCAGGGCGGCGAGCACCTGTCGCACGGGGGCGGTGTCGGCCCCGGCGCGGGACAGGGCCCGGTCGCAGTCGTCGAGGATCTTCGCGGCCATGGCCTGCACCAGGTGCTGCCGGGTGGGAAACAGACGGACCAGGGTCGCCCGACTGATACCCGCCCCTTTGGCGATGACCTGCATGGACGCCGCCCGGTCCTTGGCCAGGACCGGGATCGCCCAATCCAGGACCTCCATCGCATCGGTACGCATCACCGAACCAGCTCCCCATGCCTCCATTGGCACATTGCTGCCTCAATATAGCCCCTGACGTGTCCACACCGTCATGCCGATACGGCAATGCCAGTGATGCCATCACAGCCCTGGCGGCCGGGCGGGCGGCGCCGTGCACTCGAGGGTCGGGGGCACCGCTCGCTTCGAACTCCGGGAGAGGTCAGGCGGCCGCGCCATGGAGGAGGATCGCCGTGATGAAGTCCGGAGCCTGGCGGGGACCCATGTCGCCTTCGAGGGTCAGCTCCCACGCGGTCTCGGCCAGACCACAGAAGGTCGAGGCCAGCCAGGTGGCCGGCATGTCATTGCGCAGCAGCCCGGCCTTCTGGCCGCGCTTGAAGAACTTGACGGTCCGGTCGAAGATCGCGTCGGCCCGGGCGCTGGCTTCGGGTACGCCGAGGACGTCGGGTTCGACGTAGACGAGGTTCCACAGCTGGGCGAACGGCGGGTATTCGGCGACCAGGGCGGCGAGCACCTGCTGCATGGGGTCGGTGTCGGCCTCGGCGCGGGACAGGGCCCGGTCGCAGTCGTCGAGGATCTTCGCGGCCATGGCCTGCACCAGGTGCTGGCGGGTGGGAAACAGACGGACCAGGGTCGCCCGACTGATACCCGCCCGCTTGGCGATGACCTGCATGGACGCCGCCCGGTCCTTGGCCAGGACCGGGATCGCCGAATCCAGGACCTCCGTCGCATCGGTACGCATCGCCGAGCCAACTCCCCATGCCTCTGTTGACACATTGATGCCTCAATGTATCCTCTGCAGTATCAGCCTCATTGTACTGAAGAGAGGGGTTACCGCCGTTCCCCGAGGCCTGACCTGCTCCGGATGATGCGCGGCCCTTTCGCGTCCACACCGCTTCCGCCGGGGATCCGCCCGGCGCCTGACTGGAGCACCGTCAGTCCGGCCCCGGCCGCCGCCATGTCCTCAAGGCAGCGAGTCGGCGCCTTGTGTCCGCCCCACCAGGTGCGGATGTCGGGTCACCGATGTTGCGCCGCGTGAACAGGAATGGTCCACGCGGAACATGGCCCGCACCGTGCCCATCCGTGGGCTGACCACTGGATACGTACCGCCGCGCGCAAGGCGATTCCCCGACTGGATCGGGGCCGCCGCCGGAGGCTGCGCGGCCATCTCGCCCCACGGGCAGGCCGTCGAACGCAACGGAGCGCCGTGCGGAATTCCTGTACCAGCCCGTGACAGATCGCAGATCGGTAGAACAGCCATGACGATGTACCGCCGACGTTTCCTGACGAACATGGGCCTCGGCCTAACCAGTGTGGCCGCTCTCGGCACCCTGGCCGCCTGCAGCAGCAACGCGGACGAGGACGGCCCGGCCCCAGAGGGCGCTCCGTCGGCCTCGCCCGGGTCGGCTGCGCCCGTCCGCAGCGGTGTGATCGTCATCGGTGCCGGGATCAGCGGCCTTGCCGCCGCCCGCTATCTGGCCGACAAGGGCAAGGAGGTGCTGGTGCTCGAAGCGCGCGACCGGATCGGCGGCCGGATCTGGACCAGTGAGCAGTGGTCCGGCACGCCGGTCGACCTCGGGGCGTCGTGGATCCACGGTGTCGACAAGAACCCGATCACCGACCTCGCCGCCAAGGCCGGAGCGCGGACGGTCACGACCGACCTGGAAAGCGCGACCGACTACCTCGCCACCGGCCACAAGGCCGACGCCGACGCCGAACAGGCGATCCAGCGCTGGCGCAAGGCCACCGCCCAGGCGCTGACGTCGAACCAGGACCAGAACGACGACCAGAAGGACACCTCGATGCGCAGCGTGGTCGAGCGCGCGCTGAACTGGCCGTCACTGTCCAACGACGACAAGTCGCTGGTCTCCTTCGCCCTGAACGACTTCGAGCACGAGTACGCAGGCAGCGTGAACGACATGTCCGCGCTGTACTTCGACAACGGCGCCACGATCAAGGGCAAGGACGTGCTGTTCCCGGGCGGCTACCACCAGATCACCGACCTGCTGACCAAGGGGCTGACGGTGCGGACCGGGCACGTCGTCCAGCAGATCGACTGGAATTCCGGCGGCGTGACGGTCACCACCGACAAGGGCACCTTCCTGGCCGACCACGTGGTGGTGACCCTGCCACTGGGCGTGCTGCAGAGCGGCTCGGTCAAGTTCGGACCGGGCCTGCCCGCGGACAAGCAGGCCGCCATCGACAAGCTCGGCATGGGCGTGCTCAACAAGTGCTACCTGCGCTTTCCCAAGGTGTTCTGGGCGGACACCGACTGGCTGATGTACATGCCCAACCTGGACAAGCACGGGCAGTGGGAGCAGTGGATCAACCTCAACCGCGCCGTCGGCCAGCCGGTGCTGCTCGGCTTCAACGCCGCAGACTTCGGCCGCACCATCGAGGGCTGGAGCGACGCCCAGATCGTCGCCAGCGCGGTGGAGACGCTGAAGACCATGTACGGCGGCGACATCCCCCAGCCGACGGACTTCCAGATCACCCGCTGGGCCTCCGACCCGTACGCGCGCGGCTCGTACTCGTTCTACAAGGCCGGCTCCACCCCGGGAACGCGGGACCAGCTCGCGGCCCCGGTCGGCGACCGGGTGCACTTCGCCGGCGAGGCGACGCACCGCGATTCCTCCGCGACCGTCCACGGGGCCTACCTGTCGGGAATCCGCGCAGCCAAGGAAATCGCACACTGAGGAGCCGTCCGGGGCTCCATCCCTCGTCTGCCTCGGTCTTCGAGGCGCCGACTCCGTACGGCCCGGCAAGCGCGGCTCGGCGCGGGCGGCATGGGCCGCGTCCACGTCGCGTACACCCCTGGCGGGCGTCCAATCGCCCCACTGTACGGAGAAGAATGCTCGTGAACGATCGCAGCCACTTTCCCGCCCCTGCGGTCGCCGGCTGGTTCGCCCGCGTGGCGGCTACCGCGCGCCGCCGGGGCCCGCAGGGGTGGCGGGCCGAACGGGCCGTCACCGTTCAGCCGATCGCGCCCGGGTGGACGGTCGTCACGCCAGCTGTACGAACAGCGGTGGCCGCGGTGCCGGAGGCTGCCACGGCCGTCCAGGTGCCGAAGGTGCTGCCACCGGTTCGCGTAGACCGGGAGCAACTTGAGCAGGCGGTGGTCGCGATGGTGAGGTCCGCGTGGCGGCGTACCCCGCCCGGTGCCCGGGTGCTGGTCCGTGCGGAGGTGACGGCAGTCCGGCCCGGGTGCCCGGATGTTCTGGTGGTCCAGGTGGCGGACCAGGGGCCGAACCTGGCCGGTGAGGCGAAGCATTGGATGTTCGCGGGACTGGGTAGCCCGGATGTCGGCCCGCCGGCCGCAGCATGGCAGCTGAAGGCGCCCGACGGAGGGCGGATCACGCTTGAGGACAACCCTACGGGCGGACTCGTCCGTACCCTCGTCCTCCCTGTGGCGGCTACCGGCGACGGCTCCCCGAAGTCGGATACAACGAACGAACCACAACGACGGCCGAGAAGCCCGGGGAGGCCGTTCTCCCGCGCGCACCGCATCTGACCCCGGCGGCTGACCGGGGTCTTCAGGCAGTGGACCCGATCTCGGCTTGGGCGCCCGGGTGGGCTGTGACCAGTCCTCAACTCGAAGTGCCAGCCCGCCTCTCCCCGCCGGGCCCCCAAAGGCCAAGCGCCGCATCTCCGACGTGAAATGACCAGGGCGATGGCGGCGAGTGGAAACCGAAGCCGTGCCTGCCCAACAGTCCCGGCCCGTCCAGCAGACCGTCCACTCCTGTCGGCAGCCGGTCTTCCGGCAAGCCGCCCACGCGGGCCAGTTCTGCGCGATCAAGCGGGCCTACCCACCGACCGCACACCGTGATCATCCTTGCGGCGTGTCGTCGGGCGCGTGTCCCGGCCGGTCGATCTTGCTGTGCTCCACGCCCCGCCCGGCACGCTCTGCCGACGCGCCCACCGCCCCGGCAACCCTGGACAGGCCATCACCACTTGGTTCGAGGAGGAGACCCATGGCGCAGCGTGCTCAGCGGGGCAGGGTGTACCGGCGGTGCGGGTGCAAGGACGAGAGCAGCGGCAAGCAATTGGGTCCTTGGTGTCCGCGGCTGGCCGACGATGCCGGTCATGGTCGGTGGACGTATGCGGTGGATCTGGCGCCGGAGGGCGGTAAGCGCAGGACTCGGCGGCGGGGCGGGTTCGCCAGCCGGGCGGAGGCGGCTCGGGAGATGGCGCGGGTGTTGGATGCCGAGTACCGGGGTGTGTACGAGGACCGGACGCTGCGCGTCGGGCTGCTCCTGTACGAGTGGCTGGAGTCGAAGCGCCCGGCGCTGGCCCCGAACACCTGGGCGGGCTACCGGGCGGGCATCGAGCGCGACCTGGTCCCGGCGTTCGGCGGCATGCTGCTCGTCGACCTGCGGCCCAAGCACATCGACGCCTGGGTGGGTACGCAGCTCGCCGCCGGCCGGGGCCGCACCACGGTTCACCACGCGGTAGCCATACTGGGACTCTTTTGATCACGCCTCGGACAGCCCCGCTCGTGAAAGCGCGAGGTTAGCGCCCCCGCCAAGCGAGCCGGCGCCGCCAGCCCTTCAGAGACCTCCGAGCCGACGGGTGCCGCTTCGGCCCGCTAGACCAAAGGGACGGAAGCGAGGAGGAATACGTCGTTCCTCTTCTCGATTGGCCACTCCGTACGGTCGTGCGAAGGGGGCGTAGGTGACCGATCTGAAGATGTTCCGGCTGGGTGGCGATGGTCGTGATGTCGAGCTGCGGGGTTCGACGGTGGCGCGGGAGCGGGAACTGCAGCGGCGGGCCGAGGGAGCGTTGGAGGCGATGCTGGGGGTGCGGTTCGTCGCGTCGGAGTACGCGACGGGGCCGTGGCACCAGGGGCGGATCGACACGCTGGGGCTGGACGAGAACAACGTCCCAACGGTCGTGGAGTTCAAGCGCGGTCGCGACAGCGGACTGATCGCGCAGACGATGTCGTACCTTGTGTGGCTGGCCGCGCACCGGCATGAGTTCGAGGCGCTGGTACGTAGACGGCTTGGTGCCGAGGTGGCGGAGGCGATCGACTGGCGGCGGTCTCGGGCGATCTGCGTGGCGGGCGAGTTCTCGCGCCACGACCGGGTCGCTGCTTCTGCCTACCAGCGGGATTTCCGAGTCGACTTGGTGCGCTACCGGGTCTTCGGTCCGGACCTACTGACGTTGCAGCTGGTCGAGACGGTCCCGGGCTTCACCGCCGTCGGCGCTGCGCAGGCGCAGGCCGCGCCGATGGGCGCGGCGTACGTCGAGCCGACGGCGGGTGCGGAGCCGGCGGCGTCGGGCTCGCAGGTGGAGCTGCCGGAGTGCCTGCGGGAGCTGTACGGCGAGCTTGACGAGGTGCTGACCGCGGCGGGTGAGCTGGAGGTGGTGGTGCTCAAGCACTACATCGCCTACCGGCGGATGCTGAACGTGGCGTCGGTGATCTTCCGGCCGCCGCCGTCACACCGGGCGATCCTGGTGTATCTGCGGCTGGACCCGGACACGGTGGAGCTGGAGGAGGGCTTCACGCGGGACGTGCGCGGCATCGGGCACCTGGGGACGGGTGACCTGGAGGTGCGGATCGCCTCGTCGGCGGACGTGGAGAAGGCGGTGCCGCTGATCCGCCGGGCGGTCGAGGAGTCCTGACGGACGAGGAAAGGGCGGCTGGAGCTTGGTCTCCAGCCGCCCTTTCGCGTCTGTGGCCAGTCGGCCTGGTGGTGGTTCTCATGTCACGCCTCCGGTCCGGCGAGGACGAAGTCGTCCTGCGTCAGCTCGGCTCGCAGCCGCTGTTCGGCGACGTCGGCGTAGTGGGGGCTGAGTTCGACGCCGAGGAAGTGCCGGCCTTCGCGCAGGGCGGCGACGCCGGTCGAGCCGCTCCCGGTGAAGGGGTCGAGGACGGTTCCGCCTTCGGGGCAGATCTGGACGAGCTGCTGCATGACCTCCACCGGCTTCTGGGTGATGTGGACGCGGTCCTTGCGGGGCTGGGAGGCGATGAAGTGGCCGGGCAGGTAGAGGTCCCGGCTGTTGTCGAGGGTGCCCTTGACGCCCCAGATGATGAACTCGGCGGACTGCTTGAAGCCGCCCTTGCGGGGTCGGCTGGCGGGCTTGATCCAGGGGATGGTGCCCTGCCAGGTCCAGCCGGCCATCTGGAGGGCGTCGCTGGTGGTGGGCTCCTGCCTCCAGTCGGAGAAGACCATCGCAACCGCGTGCTCGGTGCTCGCCCGGTACGCCTCGGTCAGCAGCTCGGTGAGCCAGGAGCGGTAGGAGCGCTGGTCGCGGTTCTCGCCCGGGAAGGTCTTGAGGTCGTGGGCGGAACCGGTCTGCACGTACTTGGCACGGGCGTCGCGGCTGGTGCGCTCGGAGCTGGTGCGCCCGCCCGAGTTATACGGCGGGTCGGTGATGACGGCGTTGACGGACTCGTCGGGCAGGGTCTTCAGCACGGTCAGGGCGTCGCCTCGGTGCAGCTTGTAGCTCACTGATTCCTCTTTCAGGGCAGGGGTGGGCCCGCTCCGGGCGACGCCCGGCGGCAGCCGCCGGAAGCGGGGATGCAGGGGAAGGTAGCGGCGATCGACGGCCGCACCTAACGAGCGGCTCCCTGGGGATCGGCCCTGGCCGGGGGTCGTTTGGTGCGGCCGTCTTTCGCGTCTACTGTCTCGCCATGCCAACCGGGCAGCAGGCCAACTCGGCCCGGCTCGGCGCGTGTTGATCCGTGCTGCCCCGTCCAACCGAGGCTGTCGGCGGATCGCTCTCCCCTACCCCCACCCTGAGGAGTCGACGTGTTCCGGCTGAGATTACGAGCGCGGCCGGCTGCCGCGCGTGACCCGAGACCGGCGTCCAGGAGCTACCAACTCCCGTGATCCGGGCCCGCCCTGAGCAAGGGCGGCTTCACCACCGACGCGGTGCCGGCGACTTCTTCGCACGAGAGGCCGGCACCGCGCCCTCCTACGAACCCCGCAAGGAGCCGCTGCGATGCAGCATGCCCTGGCACACCCGTGCCCTCATCCACCTCCGCCAACCGCCAGGCGCCGCCCGGGTGATCGGCGGCGGCCGTGAAGAAGACCGTCGGCACGCTCGTCGGTGTCGTCGCCTGCGGCCCACTGCTGCTCGCCCTGCCGGTGGTGATCGTCGGCGCGGGCAACGCGTCGGCCACGTCCGCCTCGTGTCCGCCGGGCGGTGGTCCACAGGGTGTGGACAGCTCCGCTGCCGCGGCGCAGGCGGAGTCGATCCTCAAGGGCTCCAGTCCACTCAGCGCTCCGAGCGTGGCAGGGCTGGACAAGCCGGACGAGCAAGTCCCCAACGCCAAGACCATCCAGGCCACCGGCGTCGCCATGCACATCCCCGTCCGCGGGCAGATCGTCGCCCTGGCGACCGCCCTGCAGGAGAGCGGACTGCGGAACGTCAACGGTGGCGACCGGGACTCCCTGGGCCTGTTCCAGCAGCGGCCCTCGCAAGGCTGGGGCACGCCGGCGCAGATCATGCAGCCGGTGTACGCCTCGACGAAGTTCTACGAGGCGCTCAACCAGGTCAGCGGCTGGCAGTCGATGACCGTCACCCAAGCCGCCCAGGCGGTGCAGAGGAGCGGCTACCCCGACGCCTACGCGAAGTGGGAGCCGCTGGCGACCGCGTTGCAGAAGGCGATCGAGCCGCTGCTCGCTCCCGCCGGCACGGCCTCGCCGCCGCCCGGAGGTAACCCGACGCCGACACCGTCCCCTTCAGCCGGCGCCACCGCGAGCCCCTCACCGGGCACCGGCAGCTGCGGGACGTCGACGACGGGCGGCGACGGCACCGACTTCGGGACCATCCCGGCCGGCTCTCTGCCGGCCGGGTACGCGATCCCGGCCGACGCGCCGCAGCAGGTCCAGACCGCGATCCGCTGGGCACTGGGCCAGTTGGGCACCCCGTACCAGTGGGGCGGGTCGTGCGCGAGCGCGCACGGGCCGGACCCGATGGGCCGGTGCGACTGCTCCTCGCTGATGCAGATGGCCTACAAGGCCGCCGGCGTCTCCCTGGAGCGGACCACCTACGCCCAGGTCAAGCAAGGCACGGCCGTGTCGACGGACGCGCTCAAGCCCGGCGACCTGCTGTTCACCCGGGGCACCGCCGCCGTGCCGGAGCACGTCGGGATGTTCATCGGCTCGGGGCTCGTAGTGCAGGCCCCCAAGACCGGTGACGTGGTCAAGATCTCGACCCTCGCCGAATGGCGGCCGGAGATCCTCGCGGCCCGCCGCGTCGTCTGACCGGCACCTCCCCCCTCCTCCCTCCTTCCCCCTCCCCGGGCTGCCTTGGCGCGCCCGAAATGCGAACTGGAGTTCTTCATGTACCTCGCGGACGCGGTCACGCAGCTCGCGTACGACCCCGGCATTACCCCCAACGAGGGTGGCCTGCCTGGCCTTTCGGTGCTCAAGCAGGTGATGGGCTCGATCAACTTGTTCGGGATCATCGCGATTGTCGGGGCGCTCGCGGTGAGCGCCGGGGTGTGGGCCTGGGGCCACCACTCCGGCGGCCACCAGGCCGAGGCCAATGGCAAGAAGGGCGTGCTGGTCAGCGCGGGCGCCGCGCTGTTGATCGGCGCGGCGAACGGCATCGTGGCGTTCTTCTCCGGGCTGGGCGGCCAGGTTCACTGATGCAGAAGCGTTCCTTCACTCGTGAAGGCGTGTCCGGCGGCGCATCGCGCGTGCGCCGCCGGGCGCTGCTCGGCCTGGTGGTCCTGGTGGCCCTCATGGTCCTGGCCGGCGCGCTCGCCTACTTCACCCGCGGCACCCGTTTCGCGCCCAACGCTGCTTCACGCGTGTCGAGTTCGCCAACAGCTGCCGCTCCGGCCGTGTCCGCGTCGGCGGGGCCGAAGGACGGTGCCGCTTCGCTGCCGGGTCCTCCGTCGACGCACGATCCGATCGCGTACGCGAAGGCGGCGGCGGTCGGGCTGTGGTCGTACGACACCCGCTCGTACTCGCAGCCGGAGCTGGTGGCCGGCCTCCACCGCTGGCTGACGCCCGAAGAAAGTTACGCCGACGCCGACTCGGTGGACCGCCTGGTGCCCTCGCCGCTGCTGTGGGGACGGATGGCCGACTCCGGCCAGTTCGCCACCGCGACGGCGGACGATGCGCATTTCCCGGACTCGTTCACCAGGGCGCTGCGGGCCGATCCGGGGGCGATCAAGCAGGCGTACATCTACGCCGTCACCGTGACCGGCAAGCAGTCGATCTCCTGGAACGGTGCCCCGCAGGGCGGGGCCGAGGACCGCTCGTCCACCCTCGCCGTCCAGTGCCGCCCCGACCGTCCCTGCGCTCTGGTCGGTGTGCTGCCGACCGTCTCGCCCTGACCCGAGGAAGGAGGTTCCTCTCATGGATGTCTGCAACATCCCGATGATCAACCAGGTCTGCGACGCGGTCGACGCGATCAACTTCGTCTCGGACCCGGGCAAGAGCATCACCGACGGCATTGGCGCGTGGATCACGAAGTCGATGACGGAGCTGGCGACCAGCGCCGTCAACCTCGCCTCGCGAGCGGTCGACCAGACCACGGCCATCGACCTGAACGCCCCCTGGTTCAGGAGCAATTACCAGCTCATCCTGCCGATCGGACTGGTCCTGACCGTCGGTACGTTCTGCGCGCAGCTGATCCTGGCCGCCTGGCGCAGGGACGACCGGGCCCTGGCCCGTGCGGCCTGGGGCACCATGACCGGTGTCCTGTTCTCGTTCTGCGCGATCTCGTTCACCGCCGTGGCGGTGACCGTGGTCGATGCCCTGTCCGCCGGGCTGTTCAAGGCGGCGGGCACGTCGTTGGAGGACGCGATCCGGCGGATCATCAAGGTGTCCGAGCTCGGCTTCATGTACGGGCTCGGCTGGGCGATCCCAGCCCTGGTCGCCGTCGGATGCGCGATCGGCGCGTTCCTGTACTGGGGCGTGATGGTGGCCCGCAAGGTCGGCGTCCTGATCATGGTCGTGCTCGCCAGCTTCGCCGGGGCCGGCGGCGGCTGGGAGGTGGCCCAGCGCTGGCGGCGCGGCTGGATCGAGGCCACCGCCACCCTGGTGGTCTCCAAGCTGCTGATGACCGTCGTGTTCATCACCGGCGTCTCCGCGATCGGCGACTCCGACGCCAAGGACGGGATGGCCGCCCTCTCGGACGTCATGGCCGGTGTCGTGATCATGGTGCTCGTCCTGATGTGCCCTTACGCCGTCTACAAGTTCATCCACTGGGCGACCGACGGCTCCGGTCACGACGACATGCACCGCACCGGTGTCGCCGGCATGGCCGTGGCCGCTGGTGCCGCGAAGACCGCTGCCGGCCTCGCGATGCAGGTGGGTACCGGTGTCCCGGCCCCGCAGGGCCCCAGCCAGGTCCCGGGGATGGACGGCGGCGGAGTCTCCTCCGGCATCGACCCGACCGGACGGGTCAGCAAGGAGGGCATCGACGCCGGGCCCGAGCAGCAGCCGACGAAGTTCCGCTTCGGCGAGGACCCGAGCGCGCCCGGCGACCGCGGACGCGCCCTGGTCACCCGACCCGGCATCCCGGCCCTGATCACCCGGGCATCCTCCGGCGGCAGGGAGGGCCAGCCGATGTCCGGCGGCCAGGAGGAGCCGGTCGCCCCGAGCATCCGGAGCGCTGCGGAGGGCTCGGCCGCGCCGTCCGCACCTGGCGCTCCCCCAGCACCGCCCGCGATGAGCGCACCTGCGCCGAGCGGGGCCTCTGCTCCTGATCCGGTCCGGTTCGTCTACCCGAACCGGCCGAGCAACCCCGGTTCCTGACCGGCACCCCCTCCCTGGGGCGGGCGGCGGCCCGCCGCCCGCCCCAGGCCCCACGACCAGCAAAGGAGTCCCTGCGATGACGTCCAGAAGAGTGCCGCGCCCCCGCCCGCCGCCCGCACTCTCACCCCTCTGGAACCCCGATGTCCTCCTCGACGCCCGACACCACCCCTGCGTCCGTCAAGTTCCCCCACCGCTCCAAGCGCGGCATCCTGCTCGGCCTAAGCGCCCCACAGCTGATCACGACCGCCGCCGCCGGCCTGCTCCTGCTCGCCGTCCTCACCACCCGGGGCGTCACCGGCGCCCTCGAGTTCCTGCCCGTCTGGGGCGTGATAGCCCCGTTCGTGTTCGTCCGCTACCGCGGCCGTACCCTCGCCGACTGGGCTCCGATCGCCGCCCGCTACGCGCTGCGCCGGTTCCGCGGACAGCTCATCTGGCTCATCCGTCCCTCCTCTCGGCCGGTGCGCGAGGGCCTGCTCCACCTGCCCGGCAGCGCGGCCAGCCTGCGCGTGGTCACCGCCCCCGACCGCCGCTACGGCGCCGTCCACGACCCGCACGCCGGCACCCTCACCGCGATCGTGAAGGTCAGCAGTCGCGCCTACGCCCTCCTGGACCCCGGCACCCAGAACGCCAACGTCGCAGGGTGGGGGCGCGCGCTGGCGGCGCTCGCCCGTACCGGCCAGGTCACCCGGATCCAGGTGATCGAGCGGACCGTGCCCGACTCCGGCGACGGGCTTCGCCGCCACTGGGAGGAGCACGGGAAGCCTGATGCGCCGCTCGCGGGAGCCCTCTACGGCGAGCTGATCCAGAACGCGGGCCCGGCCAGCGCCCCGCACGAGGCATACGTAGCCATCGCCCTCGACTTCAAGGCCGCCAAACGCCTGATCACGCAGGCCGGCGGCGGCCTGACCGGCGGCTTCGCGGTCCTCGCCCAGCTGACCAGCTCCTTCGAGCAATCCGCCCGCACCTCCGGCCTCAACCCGACCGGCTGGCTGAACGCCGGCGAGATCGCCGCCGTCGCCCGAACCGCCTACGACCCCAAGTCCCGTGCCGCGCTGGACCGCTGGTCCGAGGACGGGCGCCCGGCCGCCGACCCTGCCGCCGCCGGCCCCGTGGTCGTCCTGGAGAAGGCCGACCACATCTCGACGGACTCCGCCCACCACTCCACCTACTGGGTGGAGAACTGGCCCCGTACCCAGGTCAACCCGGGCTTCCTGCACCAGGTGCTCTTCGCCTCCGGTGTGCGCCGCACCGTCTCCCTGGCCTACGAGCCCAAGGACATCGACTCCGCGATGCGCGACGTACGCCGCAAGAAGGCCAGCGTGATCGCCGACTCGGCCGAGCGCGCCCGCAAGGGACAGGTCGCCTCCGAAGCCGACTCGGTGGAGTACCAGGACATCCAGGACCGCGAGCGCCAGCTGATCGCCGGGCACGCCGACGTCGCCCTCACCGGCCTGCTGACCGTCTCGGCCGACACCGAGGACGAACTGCGCTCCGCCTGCGCCGTGGTGGAGACCGCGGCCGTCGGCGCCCAGCTCGACCTGCGCCCGCTCACCTGGCAGCAGGCCGAGGCGTTCACCGCCTCTGCCCTGCCCTTCGCCCTCGCCGCCTGATGCCGGCCCGTCCCGAATCCGAAAGAGCACCCCTGATGCCGGCCACCACCGCCACCGCGCAGGACTTCGTCCCCTACGCGACCGCCGCGATCGACTTCCACCGCGCGCTCAACATCCCCACCGGGCCGCTGGTCGCCTCCCGCTCCGAACTCGACGCGCTTCATGAGCACTTGGTCGCGCTGCACGGCCTGCTCGACGCGCACACCCAGCGCACCTCGCCGCTGCTGCCCGGGGAGGGCGACCACCTCAAGGCCGCCCGCATCCGCCTGTGGCAGGCCGCCGACCACCTCCACGCCGCCTACCACGCAGCTCCCCGGCCAGGCACCGGCGAAGTTCCCAGCCCGGACGCGTGCCGCGCCCGTCTGCCCGAGGGCGCCCCGGAGCTGACCATCTGCCGCCGCCATCAGGAGACAGCTCAGCTGGTGCGCCGACGCACCACCTCCGCCGACCTGCACTCCCCGTTCACCGGCCTCGTCCGTCGCTGAACCCCGACCACCCCGGATTCGTGATCATGCCCAGGAACCGCGCCACCGCCTCCCACCTGTTCGTCCCGCGCAAGAGCACCCGCGCCCAGCAGCGCGCCGCCCGCGCCGAGTTCGCCGAAGCCCGCACCAAGGCCCGCTCCGCCCAGGCCCCGGCCAAGCGCCGCGAGCACGAGGGCGCCGACCCCGAACTCCAGCCCACCTACCCCGCCGCCGGCAGGCCCGGCCCCGCCTCCGCCCGCGTCGCCAAGCTCCGCCTCCCCAAGCACCGCATGACCACCGCCGTCGCAGGCGGCGCCTACCCCTTCCTCGCCGAGGCCGGCCTCGGCGCCGAGGGCATCTTCATCGGCCGCGACCTCCACGCCGAAGGCTCCTTCTGCTACGACCCGTTCGCGCTCTACAACTCCGGCCGAATAGAGGGGTTCACGAACCCGAACGCGATCCTGTGCGGCGTCATCGGCATGGGCAAGAGCGCGCTCGCCAAGTCGATCGCGACCCGCGCCATCGCCCACGGATACAAGATCTACGTACCGAGCGACCCGAAGGGTGAGTGGTCCGGCCTGGCCGAGGCACTCGGCGGTCAGACCATCGCGCTCGGCCCTGGCCTGCCGGGACGGCTGAACCCGCTGGACACGCCGCAGCGGCCAGACGGAGTGAGCGAGGAAGACTGGACCGGCGAGGTCCGCAAGCGCCGCCTGCTCCTCCTGGCGAGCCTCGCGGCCACCGTACTCAAGCGCGATCTGCTGCCCATGGAGCACACCGGCCTGTCCGCCGCCCTGGACCTGGCCGTCACCGACGCCACCGCGAACGGCACCGTGCCGCTGCTCGGCGACATCGCCCGCCTCCTCGGTACCCGCGAGCGCCTGGACGCGACCCTCGGCAACGAGGGGCGGATCGGCCACGCCGCCGACGACCTCGCCCACGCCCTGCGCCGCCTGGTCAGCGGCGACCTGTCCGGGATGTTCGACGCGCCGTCCACGGTGACCTTCGACGCGGACGCCCCGATGCTCTCCATCGACCTGTCCCGCCTGGGCAGCAGCGGCGACGACACCGCCCTCGTCCTCGCGATGACCTGCGCCTCGGCCTGGATGGAGGCCGCGCTCGCCGACCCCTCCGGCGGCAGGCGATGGGTGATCTACGACGAGGCGTGGCGAATCATGCGCCATCTCGGCCTGCTCGAGCGCATGCAGCAGCAGTGGAAGCTCAGCCGTGGCCTCGGTATCGCCAACCTGCTGATCCTGCACCGGCTTTCCGACCTGCTGTCCGCAGGCGACGCCGGATCGCGCGGGCGCGTCCTCGCCGAGGGCCTGCTCGCCGACTGCTCCACCCGGATCATCTACCGCCAGGAACCCGACCAGATCCCCGCCGCCATGAGTCTGCTCGGCCTCACCGGCGTCGAAGCCCAGGCCATCGCCGCCCTCAGCCGCGGCCGGGGCCTGTGGAAGGTCGCCGGCCTGAGCTTCATCGTGCAGCACCTCCTCCACCCGCGCGAACGCCAGCTCTACGACACCGACTTCCGCCTCGCCGCCTGAGATAGGCACTCCTGCCGTGTCCTACAACGACAACACGTCCTACCTCGACCACTCCCACCTCAAGCCTGCCGACTTCGCCGCGCTCGCCACCTCCCCCACCTCCATCCGTACCCTCACCGGCCACCCGGCCGAGGCCGCTCTCGCCGCAGCCCCCGGCGTCGTCCATTCCACTGAGCCCCGCCGCCCCGCACGGAAGGTGCCCGTCATGTCTCGCCCGACCAGACCTTTCCCATCCCCGCGCCCCTCACCGTCCGTACCGCGAAGCGGAGTTCCACCGTGCCTGCCCCCGATCCCAGCCAGCTGCCCGAAGTTGCCATCGGGCGTCACCCCGACCACGGCATCATCGCCGCTCTCCCCACCCAGTCGGCCGCCGCCGAGTGGATGCTGGAACGCCTCGAGTTCCAGCGGATTCCCGGCCACCCCAGCCTGTTCGCGCTCGCCGATCAGCAGCGCGAGGCTGATGCGCGCGCCGCCTGGGCCGCCAAGCTCCTCACCGGCACCGGCTACCGCGTCGACACCGACATGTCCCTGGCCCCGGCGAACACCATCCAAGCGCCACCGGTCCTTGCGCACACCGGTGTTGACGAGCCCGAGAACAACCGACAGCCCGCTCCGGAGCCGGACATCGCCTTCGCCGAACACCCCCGGCTCGGGATCGTCGCCGCCACCGCCGACACGGTCAACGCGGTCGAGCGCGGCGGAAAAATCCTCGAAGCCCACGGCTGGCAGTACAACCACGTGCTCGACGTCTACACCCTTCCTGCCGCCGTCGGCCGGGGCGACTCACTGGAGCACCTGGCTTCCGCAACCACGGCCATACACCGTGCCGGCGACCTGCGCGTGGCCGTGGAACCGCAGCTCGCCTCAGACGTCGCCGCCCACCGCGCCACGACCCACCAGGCGTTCACCACGCGCAAGTTCCGCGTCGACGAGGCCGTCCTCGCCGCCGCACCCTCCCGGCCGCGCGCCATCGCGGCGCCTGCCGTCCCGCCTCCGGCGGCCGTCGATCCGCGCATCGCCTTCGCGCGTGCTCGCTGACCACCACCCCGATACCAAGGAGCAGCACAGAAATGGCTGTGAAGAAGATCTGGAAGATCACCCACTCGTGCGGGCACGAGGCGGAACGGAACCTCGGCGACCGCCCGGCCGACCGCCGGGCCGGGTTCGCCGAGTGGCTGGCCAAGCAGGACTGCACCGACTGCTGGCGCTCGGCGAAGGCCGGCGACGAGGCGGAGAAGGCGGCGTGGTTGGAGGCCAAGCGGGCGGCCGAGCAGGCCGAATCGGACGTCTGGTCCGAGCAGTACCGGATGCCGCCGCTGGAGGGCACCGAGAAGGGCACTGCCTGGGGCACCCGCTGCCGCCACCAGGTTCTCGCCGCCTCCTACGCCGCGCTGGTCCTGGACGGCGGGATGCCGGAGTCCGTGTGGGAGCGGATCGAGGACCAGGCCCGCACCATCACCCGTGCCGGTTGGTGGATCGACCAGCGCACCTCCGAACCCGGGGACCTGCCCGAGCTGCTGGATGCCGCGACGGATGCCGACCGGCCGACGGAGAACCCTTTCGTGTGACCCGCAGGCGGTGCCCGGCGGCAGGCCTCTAGGGCGAGTATCGGGTCGTGATCAATTTGTGGGTTTTACCCTCGGGGTGGAGCCTGATGCGGTAGGTCATGTTGCGTGACGCGAGTGCAACTGACAGATGCGGAGTGGGAGTTCATCGAGCCGTACCTGCCGATCGGCGAGTACGGCCCGTATCCGGAGCGGCTGCGGCAGCAGTTCGAGGGCGTGATCTGGCGGTTCAGGACCGGAGGGCAGTGGCGGGAGATGCCGACGGAGTTCGGCTCGTGGTCGACCGTCTCCAACCGCTTCCGGCAATGGCGTGACGCGGGCGTCTTCGAAGCCCTGCTGGAGGGCGCGATCGCGGAGGCCGCGAGGCGGGGCGAGGTGGACTTGTCGCTGGTCAGCGTGGATTCCACCACCGTTCGGGCCCACCACGACGCCGCCGGGATGCACCTGCGCCCCGACGCCCTGTCGGCCCTGGAGAAGGCCGCAGACGAGGCGGAGAAAGCCCGGCAAAAAGGGGCGGCCCGGAGGAACAAGACGGACAGGACACCGCAGATGACCCAGAACGCGAAGAACGACGACGTACCCGGCGGCGGCGCAAGCTCCGTCTGAAGGCCGCCCTGCTCGGACGCTCCAGAGGCGGGCAGACCAGCAAGATCCATGTCGCCGGTGAACGGAAGTGCCGACCGCTGGTGTTCGTGCTCACCGAGGGGCAGGCCGCCGACAGCCCGCAGTTCATCCCCGTGCTCAAGAAATTACGGGTTCGCGGGCCGGTCGGCCGTCCCCGCACCCGGCCCGACGCGGTCGCCGGGGACAAGACATCCCACGCGGATAAGCGTCAAGCGGCTGCTGCTCTGGGCCCTGCGAATGCCTCCGGGAAGGCGACTGCTTCGTCGTAGGTGTGACCGTTCTGGAGGCAGTGGAACAGCATGCCCATGAACCGATTGAAGAGGTTCCGTTGTGCTGCCACGTGACGATCGCCGGCTGCCCGCCGCCGGTCGTAGTGGGCTCTGGCACCTGGCGACCTGGTGAGAGCGCCGAAAGCCCAGACGTAGCCGACGGCGGCCAGTCTCTGGTTCTTGACCTTCCGGCTCATGACCTTGCAGCTCTTGCCGCTGGCTCTGGTGACCGGGGCGCTTCCCGCGTAGGCCTTGAGCGATCCGGCGGTGGCGAAGCGGGTCCGGTCGTCGCCGATCTCCGCCAGGACCCGGGCGCCGGTCAGTGCGGCGAGACCCGGAAAGCTACGGATGACCGGCGCGTCCGGATGCTCCTCGAAGGCCTGCGTGACGGCTTCTTCGAGCTGGTCCGCGTTGTCGCAGGCAGTGTTCAGCTGCCTGAGCAGAGCGGAAGTCTGATGTCCGAGAGCCGCCTCGACCTGCGGGAGCTGGTGAAGGTACTCGCGGCCGAAGACCTCGTGGAGCCGTTCGGCTTCGGCCTGGATGCCGCGGACGCGGCCGGCCTGCTTCAGCAGCGACTGCAGACGCCGCCGGGTCAGCTTCGCGGCCATGGCGGGGGTCGGTGCTGCGGCCAGGATGCTGCGGGCCTCTCTCGAGCGCAGGCCTTGCTTGTGCTGGGCGAAGGCGTCGAGGATTGCCGGATAGAACTCTCTGAGCTGGGACCGAAGCTTGTTGTGGGCCTGGCCGCGGCCCCAGACGGCGTCCTGCTGGGCTCGGGCGAGCACCGCGATGGCCTGGACGAGCTCGGAGTCCGCTGGCAGCGGGCGGTGGGCGGCCATGTCGGTTCGCAGGATGTTGGCCAGGACCGCGGCGTCGACGGCGTCCGACTTCTTACGGGCGACGGAGTGGCGGTCCCGGTAGCGGGCGACCGCCAGCGGATTGATCGCGAAGACCGGTCGGCCGGTGGACCGCAGGCAGGCGACAAGCAGTCCGCGTGATGTCTCGATCGCTACCGGGATCGGGGTGTCCTCGTTGTCACCGTGCTCAGCCAGCAGAGACGCGAACTGGGCAAACCCTGCGGCATCGTCGCTGATCCGAACCTTGGCGATCTGCTGTCCACCCGCGTCGACCAGCGCGATGTCGTGGTGATCTTCGGCCCAGTCCACCCCGCAGAACACTGGCGTCGGTAACCCGGTGATCTCCATCCGGCCCTCCTTCGTGACGACTCTCTTCTCAGGTCAGAGCCTGTGCAGGGTGCGCGTGCTCCCTAATGGAAGTGCTCAAGGCACGTCATCCCACCAGCCGTTCGCAACCCCAGCGAGTCACACGGCCC
Organism: Kitasatospora sp. NPDC059648; assembly: GCF_042734825.1. Lineage (NCBI taxonomy): Bacteria > Bacillati > Actinomycetota > Actinomycetes > Kitasatosporales > Streptomycetaceae > Kitasatospora > Kitasatospora sp. NPDC059648. The sequence continues at coordinate 69,563 of NZ_JBHWDU010000040.1, forward strand.
TCGGTCCGCGTCAGAGCTGAAAGCTCAAGGCAGAGCTGAGAGGTGATCCGCGCAACCGGCTCGGACTACGAACACTCCTGCCCCGTCTGAAGGGCGCGAGTCGGCCTCGTCTTGTCAACAGGGCTCTCAGGCCCGGGCATACTCAAAGGCTCAGCTCGCGCCCATGAAGGTCAAACCCGCCGACCTTCGCCTCCCATTAGTACTGCAACCGCACTTGATCATGGTTGACTTGGCGAGTGGTTGATCTTGGGGTGGGGCAGGTCGAGGAGTGGAAGGCGGCGCTGGCGGGGTT
>NZ_JBHWDU010000041.1:0-64587 GCF_042734825.1 Kitasatospora sp. NPDC059648
GGGCTCCTCGGGGGACGGGTCGGTGTCGCACTGACAGGCCACGAGCTCCCCGGAGAGCAGGCCCGGGAGGTACCGGTCGCGCAGCGCCTCGTCCCGGGCCGACACCAGCCACTCGCAGGCGATCTCGTTCTGCACGTGCATCGCGAGGGCGATGCCGCCGTCCCGGGCGCCGACCAGCGCCTCCCCCAGGACCAGCGCGCCGAGCAGGCCCAGGCCCTGGCCGCCGAGTTCACGCGGCAGCGACACGCCCATGAAGCCGTTCGCCGCGAGGTCCTGCCAGGTCTCCCGGCGCAGGTGCCCGTCGGGCGAGGCGCGCCACTTGTCGAGCCACTGGGGGGTGAAGTGGTCCGCCGCCCGGGCCCGCAAGTCGCGGTGACCGTCCGTCAGCTGCTCGGACAGGATGCCATTGTTCAGCATGGAAACCACACACTGCTCTCTCTGGTCGAGCCTCGGCTTCGAGGTCGGGTTCGGCTGCGGGTCTCGTCCGTACCGCGGTCAGCCGGTCGGCTGCCGCGGGTCCCGTCCGTGGCTGTAGGCGATCGGCGCCCGGTCCCACTTGACGGCGTTCTCGTCGGCGATGCCGACCGCGACCACGTAGATGACCTCCTCCTCGTCCGCCAGCCGCGCCAGTCCGGCGATCCGACCGGCGTCGAACCCGCCGAGGCAGGTGATGCCGACGCGCTGCGCGGCCGCCCCGAGGCACAGGCGCTGGGCGGCGCTCGCGGCGTGGAAGTGGAGTTCGGCCAGCCCCTGCTGGCCGCGCTCGCCGAGGAGTTGGCGCACCGGCGCGTGCAGCGCCACCAGTGCGGCGCAGCCGGCCGCGACGCCCTGGTTCATGCAGGCCGCGACCACCGCCTCCTCCGAGCCGCCGTCGCCGCCGGCCGGCAGCAGCCGGTGGCCGGCCGGGTCGTACTCGTAGGCGCCCGGGGCGAGGCCGTCGACGTTGCGGACCAGCAGCCGCAGGCCGGCCAGCGGGCCGTCCGCGCAGTCGACGGCGATGCCGCCGCGGACGGCGGCCAGCGCCCGTCCGAGCGCGTCGGCCTCGACCGGCTTCGCCAGGAAGCCCTTGGCGGACTGCCGGCTGAGCACGGTCCGGCCGAAGTCGTCGAGGGCGGCCGTGTCGTCCGGGCCGGCCAGCGCGACCGCGGCGCCGGTGCGGGTGCCGGCCGGTCGGATGGAGGCGGTGGTGCCGAACCGCAGGGGCAGGCCCCGGGGTTGGTGGTAGGTGCTGATCGGGCTGACCAGGTCCCAGGCCTCGCGTTCGGGGCCGTCGGGCTGTTCCAGGCCGCGTCCGCCGTCGTGCCACCAGATCGGTACGGCGAAGGGGTTGGGCGTCCGGCCGCCGGACGCGCCCGGGCGGCCCTCGGCGGGGGCGGTCAGGGTGACCAGGGCCTGGGGCTCCCGGCACAGGTTCTCCAGGCCGAACAGCCGGGAGAGGGCCCGGCGGTCGAAGCGCAGCCGGACGGTGGGGCCGAAGCCCGCGTCGGCGGCGGCCAGCGCGATGTTGGTGGCGGCGTGGGCGCTGTCCAGGTGGGTGTAGAGGTAGCCGCGCCGGCCGTACTTGCGCATCGCGTGCCAGGGCCGGGCCACCACCGCCACCACCGCGGCGGGCAGTCGGGAGGTCTCGTCCGCGCCCGCCGCCGACGGGTCGGGCGGTGGTGCGGCGGTCAGGATGTCGGCCACCTCGTGGCGGCCGACGGCGGCCAGCCGGCGCAGGCTGCAGCCGGCCGCGTCGTAGTGGTAGAGCGCGTACTGGTGGCCGTCCTGGAAGGCCACCAGTACCTCGAAGGGGTAGAGTGCCCCGGCGGACGGCGTGGTCCGGGCCCGCATCAGGGTCCTGCCCTTGGTGATCACCGCCCCCGAGCGCTCGCCGTGGCCCAGTCCGAGGGCCTCGGCGATCCGCGTCCACTGGACGCTCGCCCCTGGATCCGTGTGGTCGGCGGCCGGGGAGATCGTCTCCAGACTCGATCGCAGGCGCGTCTCGTTCCAGAACCCGGCCAGCAGCGGATTGGTCAACTCTTCGACGCCCATAGGTCCTCTCGCGTTCTCGGATCGGTGGTGCGGCGCCTCGCACAACGGGATCGGCCCCAGCTCGGGTCGGCACTCCGGGCCGGGCCCCCGGCCGGCGCTGACCTGCCGGACCGCGGCTCGGTGCATCGGAGAGACAGCCGTGGAACAACCCCCTACCCGTCGCTGAACGCCACGGTCCGTCTCTCACCGCGGGACGGTACCGATCACTCAGCGGCCATTTGCAAACCAACCAGCCGACCGCCGAGGCTGTCCAGCGAACGCCGATGGCTCAGTCCGGCCATGGCCCCGACCGGCCATCGGCGCACGCGTCGGGACCGGCCCCGCGGTGTGACGCAGGCCATAGTCCGAACACGTCCGGCAACTGAGATGCGGGGTTGTTCCAGGTACGGGCCGTGAAGGAGCATGGTTGCCATTCGTGCACGCGGCGCAACTGACGGTGCGCACCCCGAGGGGGCGCGCACCGGCCGGGGCCGCCGCGGGGTGTGTCGAGCAGAGCTGGGGGGTGCACATGCAGGTTCAGTCCGACCGGCGCCAGCCGTCGTTACCCGAGGCCCAGATGGGCCGGATCCTCGACTCGGCCCGTCAGGCGATCGGTGAACTCGCCTGCAGGGTGGAGGCGTTGGACCGCCAGCTGGCCGAGGTCCACACCTCGGCGATCCCCGCCCACCTGGACCGCCTGGGCGGCCACGGGGTGGAGGTCTTCCGCGGCGAGGCGGCGGTGCGTCAACTCCTGGAGGACGCCACCACGACCGTGCGGGGCCAGGTCCTCAGCATGAACCCCGGCGCACCGCCCGCGGCGCCGCACCTGGTCGCCGGACGGCGCCGCGACGAGGAGGTGCTGGGCCGGGGCGTGTCCATCCGGACCATCCACAGCGAGTCCATGCTCCGGGTCCCGCGCGGCCGGGCCCACCTGAAGGCGCTGCGCAAGGCCGGGGGCCAGATCCGCATCTCCGCGACCCTCCCCTACCGGCTGATCGTGCTGGACGCCAGCCTGGCCTTCGTCCCGCCGCCGGACAGCGGCGACGGCGCCGAACCCGCCCTGGTGGTGGTCCGCAACCCCGACCTGGTCAGCCTCTTCGTGCAGACCTTCGAGTTCTGCTGGCAGGAGGCCCGCCCGGCCGAGATCGCTCCGCCGCCCCGCCAGGGGCCCACCGCGCGCCAGTACCAGGTCCTGCGGCTGATGCAGCTCGGGTACAAGGACGAGGCGATCGCCCGCGAGATCGGCGTCTCCTCGCGGACGATGCGGCGCATCGTCCGCGAGCTCTTCGAACAGCTCGACGCCACCGGCCGGTTCAGCGCGGGCATGGCCGCCCAGGCCCGCGGCTGGCTCGTCCCGCCGCGCTCCCGGGAGGGCTGCTCCTGACCCACCCCGCGCGCCGCTCAGGCCTCGACGGCGGTGGGCTCCGTGTCAGGCTCCGCAGCGGGTTCGACGGCGACCGCCAGGCCCGGGACGACCTCGGCACCCGGCAGCGCGGCCAGCGCCCGCCCCGGGAGGATCAGCTTCCCGCGACGGCGCCCGCTGCCGACCAGGACGTGCGGCGCCGCCGCCACGGCCTCGTCCACCAGCAGCGGCCACCCGCCCGGGAGACCCACCGGCGTGATGCCCCCGTACTCCATCCCGGTCGCCTCGACCGCCGCGTCCATCGGGGCGAACGAGGCCTTGCGCGCCCCGAGGTGCTTGCGGACCGCCTGGTTCACGTCCAGCCGGGTCGTGGCCAGGACGACGCACGCGGCCATCGTGACCTCCCCGCCCCGCTTGGCGGCCACCACCACGCAGTTCGCCGAGTACTCCAGCGGCGCGTCGTAGGTCTCGCAGAACACCGCGGTGTCCGCCTTCTCCGGATCGGTGTCCACGTACAGCACCGCCCCGGCCGCCTCCGGCGCGTCCCAGCCCGCGAGGGCCTCGGCCACCGGCGGGGGCAGCTCCTCCCGCACGTCGAGTGCCGGGCGGACGGTCGGGAACTTCCCGAAGGGAGGCGTCACTTGGTCGCTCATGCAAGCACCCTAGCGAACGCCCGCCGTCCGCAGCCAATCAACCCGCGCGCCGCGGACCGGAGTTCACTGGGACGGCCACGGGCGCGTGACGACGGGCGGGGGCCGGGCGGGCTGCGCTCGGGGCCGCCGCGCGGGGGCCGGGGTCAGTACTGGGTGGTGATGGTCACGCCGCTGAAGTCGGTCTGGGCGTAGAGGCTGATGTAGCGGTAGCCCGCCGTGGTGTTGGTGACGGTCAGGCTCTGGTCGGTGGTGCCGTAGGTGGTCGAGCCGTTGGTGTAGGCGTTCGGCGTGGCCCAGCCGTCGGGGTTGTAGAGCAGGTACGCGGTGCCCGTGCCGCCGGAGCTGTGTACCTTCAGGGTGGTGGCGCCGGCCGGCAGGTAGATGTAGTAGTAGTCCAGGTTCCCGGCGGTCGCGGACTGGTTGGTGCGGGAGCAGTTCTTGTCCAGCACCCGGGTGTCGGCGGCGGTGCAGCCGACCAGGTCGCTGACCGTGACGGACTGGGTGATGCTGTTGGTCTTCCCGTTGCCGTCGGTCACCGTGAGGCTGACGGTGTAGCTGCCCGCCTTGCCGTAGCTGTGCGCGGGGCTCCGGTCGGTGGAGGTGGCGCCGTCACCGAAGTTCCAGGCCCAGGAGGCGATGCCGCCGCCGCCGGACTCGGTCGACCGGTCGGTGAACTGGACGTTCAGACCGGACGGGACGGCGCTGAAGGCGGCGGTCGGTGCGCCGCCCACCTCGCAGGCGCCGGCGGCGCAGGCGTCCAGCCAGGTGTTGAACTCGGCGTCGTACGCGGTGCCGATGGAGTTGTAGACCGCGTAGCCGCCGGTGTAGTCGCCGGTCCGGAAGTGGCCCAGCATGTTCTGGATGACGTCCGGGTGCTTCTCGGCCATGAAGCGCACCGCCAGGTAGCCCCACGGGTAGGTGCGGGTGGTGTCGCTGTTGTCGTAGGTGTTCTGGAACAGCGTGCTGAGCGCGTAGGTGTGCTTGGGCGCCTCGGCCATCGCACCGGTGTCGGTGACGTTCCGGTAGCTGTAGGACACGTACTCGGCGACGCCCTCGATCCACCAGACGTCGGGCACGGAGATCTGCTGGTTGAAGTCACCCTTCATGTCGAGGCGGCCGTCGAGGGCGTGGGTGTACTCGTGGTTGAGGTTCCAGACGCCCGCGGTGAAGCCGTCGTCGCCGTTCTGGTAGGTCAGCGAGATCGGCTGGTTGGTGGGGGAGGTCGGGTCGCCGATCAGCGTGATACCGCCGTTGTTGGTGCTGACGCCGTAGATGCCGCCCGCGTAGGTCTGGTAGTCCCGCGGGGAGGCGAAGACCACCATCTGCAGCGAGTTCTCGTACTGGCCGGCGATCGGGCCGCCGTCCTTGACCAGCTTGTGGAAGAACGGGTCCTGGTTCTGCAGGCTGGCGCAGACGGCGGACAGGTCGGCGGCGGTGAGGCTCTGCGCCAGGATGGTGTGGCTGGAGTCGCAGGTGTGGCTGACCGGCAGGGCGGCGGCCTTGAGCTGCCCCGGCAGGTCGCAGACGCCGTAGTACGAGCAGTTCGCCTTGTCGTAGAAGGCGGCCATGCCGGCGACGCCGACCCAGAGCGGCGCGCTGGGACCGGTGATCGACGAGACGTCCATCAGGCCCTTGATCAGCGGCCGGACGGTGTTCACCAGCGCCGGGTGCTCGATGAACCGGGCCGTCTCCAGACCGGCGTTGGAGTCCAGGAAGGAGTTGTTGCCGCCGAGCATGCCCTTGTGGTCCAGCGCGAATCTGTCGAGGGTGTTGATCAGGCTCGGGTCGGCGGTCACGGCCGCGACGTAGTCGGCGTTCTGGTGGCCGCGGAAGATCGGGGTGTACACGCTGTTCGCGAAGTTCACCATGTACCAGGACGAGTCCCAGGAGCTGTTGTACGCGCTCAGCACCTGCTGGTACGTCTTCAGGTAGTGGGCCTGGAGGTTGGCGCTGTCGGTGAGGATCATCGCCTGGCCCTCGACCTGGCCGTTGCCGTCGTTGACGTCCAGGAAGTGCGGGCCGGCCACCAGGGTGTCGAGCGCGGCCTGGACGGCCTTGGTCAGGGTCGCGTCGTACGTGCCCACGTCGCCCGGGTGGTAGTACTGCACGTAGTAGCCGGCCTGGAGGAAGTAGACCAGCTGGTAGATGCCGTTCGAGTTGTCGCCGGTGTACGAGGCGGCGGCGGTGCGCAGGCCGTCGGCCACCGCGAGCATCTGGCTCTGCCTGAACACCCCGTTGGCGTCGCCGCCGGTGATGCGGAACAGCGAGCTGATGCAGTCGACGGTCGAGCCCTGGACGTAGCCGACCAGGCCCGCGCCGGTGCGGCCGCTGAAGTCGGCCGGGGTGCACGAGCCGTCGGCCGTCCCGGCGGTGGTCCCGCCGGATCCGGCCTGCGCCGGGGCCTTGGCGAGCTTGGGCTTCGGGGCCTGCGGCGCCGCCGACTGCGGGGAGAGCGGCGGGAGTTGCGCGGGTGCGAGCCGGCCCGCCTGTGTCTGCGCGTGGGTGTCGAGACCGAAGGCGGTGCCGGTCGGGGCTATGCCTCCCGGGTGCCCGGGGTGGGGGGCCTGGCTCGTCCGCTGACCGGCCTGCGCCGTGGGGGCGGCGAAGCTCGGCGCGGCGGCGAAGCCGGTGATGGCGGTACTTGCGGCGGCGAGCACGGCCAGTGCTCGGGGTAGCCGAAGTCGGTGACGCATCGTCACTCCTTGCTGTGGGGGTGGGGGTGAGCCACACGCGCTTGCCGTGAAGGCCCGCCTGGCACGGTGTCACGGGTGACCGGACGCAATCAATAGGGTGTGACATATCACTTTGAAATTGCAGTCGGCCCTTCGGATGCGGAGCGACGGCGGCCCCGCCCCCGCGCCGGATGTCCGCCGGTGTCAGTGGCGCGCGCCATACTCGTGCCGCGGCGCCGCACGGGCACCGCGGCACGAGGAGAACGACATGGCTGAGGTGCTGGTCTTCCACCACGGGCACGGATTGACCGCCGGGGTGCGCGAGTTCGCCGAGGGGCTGCGACGGGCCGGGCACCGCGTCCACGTCCCGGACCTGTTCGAGGGGCGGGTGTTCGGCGGGCTCGACGAGGGCATCGGCTACGCGGAGGGCGTCGGGTTCGGCACGCTCGTCGAGCGCGGGACGGCCGCCGCCGAGGGGCTGCCCGCGGGGCTGGTCCACCTCGGGATCTCGCTCGGCGTGCTGCCGGCGCAGAAGCTGGCCCAGACCCGCCCCGGCGCCAGGGGCGCGCTGCTGCTGGAGGCCTGTCTCCCGGCCACGGAGTTCGGCGGCGCCTGGCCCCGGGGCGTACCCGTCCAGGTCCACGGCATGGACGCGGACCCGTTCTTCGCCGGGGAGGGCGATGTGGACGCGGCCCGCGCGCTCGTCCGGACGGCGGCGGATGCCGAGCTGTTCCTCTACCCCGGTGATCGGCACCTGTTCACCGACAGCAGCCTGCCGTCGTACGACGAGCGCGCGGCGGCCCTGGTCACCCGACGGGTGCTCGACTTCCTCGACCGCGTCGGGTGACCCCGGGCAGGGATCGCTCAGGGGCGGACGGCCAGCGGGTTGGGGACGGGGACGTAGCGCGGTTCGGTGGCGTCCGCGCCGATCCAACGGGACAGCAGGTTGGCCTTGCACGGGACGGTTTCCGCGGCGAGCAGCGTCTCGGCCGCGGGCAGGCCGAACTCCTTGTCGCACCGCTGGACCGCCTGCCGCGCCAGGGTCCACAGGGCCGGGGCCGCGTCGGGGAAGCGCCGGGTGAGCGCGCCGGCGATCCCCGTCAGGTTGTTGACGACCAGGCAGTAGACCAGCCGTTGCCAGGCCGCCCCCCGGGGCGTCGGCGGGATCGCCCTGGCGCCTTCCGCGTCGCGGAAGAGGGCCTGGACGGGCAGGCCCTCCGGGCCGACGGCGATCAGCGTGTTCTGGAGGTGGCACTCGACGGCGATGCCGTGGCGGGCGTACGCCTCCAGCACGGGCGGGACCACGCAGTCCAGGTAGGCCGACCACCAGGGCAGCGGTTCGGTGAGGCGGTCGAGCGGGTCGCCGTCGAAGCCCTCGGTGAGCGCCGCGGTCAGCAGCGCCGTGGCACCCGGGAGCAGGTGGTCGTCCAGGCCGTCGCGGACCAGGACGGGGAAGGTCTCCTCCAGGCCGCGGACCGTGCGGTACCCGCGTTCGCTCAGCCATGCCGCGGGGCCGTCCATCGCCCCGAAGGCCGCGCTGACCAGCGGGTCGGTGCGGAGCGCGTGGCGCAGCTCGTGCCGGCGGATCCGCCGGACGTCGTTGGTGATCTGCACCTCCAGGCTGAACTTCAGGAACAGGTCCCCGGACGCCCCGGGCCGCTCGTCCCCGCCGGGGACGTGGACCGTGCGCACCGAGGCGGTGGCGCGGGCGTCCCAGGACGTGTGGCCCAGGTGGACGAGGCGGCCCTCGGCGAAGGCGGCGCGGACCGCCGGCCGGTGGCGGGTGAGGTCCAGCTGCCAGGGATGGACGGGCAGCAGCCGGAGGCCGTCGGGCGCCCGGCCCAGGGTGTCGAGGGCGCGCGTGTCGCCGTCGTCCACCACCGTGTCCTCGCGCACGCCCAGCAGCACGAGGGGGAAGCGGCCGTGCGTCTCCGGCGCGTAGCGCAGCCAGGAACCGGGCGGCCCGCCGCCGGTGCGGGCCTTGGGCGCCGGGTGGTACGGGTGGCCCATGACCAGGGCCTGTTCGGAGCGCAGCCACACGTTGTCGGGCGGGACGGCCCGGGAGCGGGCGGCGAGGATGGCCTCGACGATCTCACGGCCGGCGGCCATCTCGGCGGCCAGAGCGGCGTTGGGGCGCCCGGTGACGGCCCGCATCTCCTGGGCGGCGAGGCCGATGAGGCCGCTGTGACGCACGGGCTGCCAGGCGGTGCCGGTCCACAACTCGGGTGCACCGCAGGGGTGGCCGGTGCGCACCCGCAGCAGCCGACCGGTGGCGCGCAGACGGTGGACCGCGCGACCGGCGGCCGCGTCCCCGGTCGGCAGGGCCGCTTCTCCGGTCGGCAGGGCCGCTTCCCTCAGCAGGCAGTTGAGCAGGGGCGCCATGGCCAGTGCATCGGCTTCTCGGGCGAAAGTATTCATCGAGGAGCAGTATGTGTGGCGGGTGTTCGCCCGCGGTAGAACATCGGGGTGTGCGACACCCCCGCCGAACGCGAGCTGGCCGAGGAACTGGCCGGCTTCCGACCGGACTTGACGGCCGCCTACCTCGCCGCCCTGCCCGGCGCCCGGGCGGCGGTGCTGGCCCGGCTGTGGCGCGGACTGGTCCACGAACCGCTGCCCTGGATCGCCGACCGCGCCCGCGGCGGTGACGGGCTCTCGGTCCGGCTCACCGACGGGCGACTGCTGCACGGCCCGCCGTCCGACCCGTGGGCGACGGGAACGGCGGTCGCCGCCGTGGAGCTGGACGGCGTCCCGTACGACCATCCGGCATCGCTGATGGCCGCCCTGAAGGTGCCCGGCGGCGAGCCGTTCGCCGCCGAACTCGACCACAGCACCGCCTCCTTGGCGCTCTCCCGGACGGCTCCTCCCCCGGCCGGGCCGCCGTCGGAGCCCTGGGAGTGGGAGCAGCGGTCCCCCGACGGCCACCCGTACCACCCCACCTGCCGTTCCCGGCCCGGCTTCTCGGCCGCCGAGCAGCTGGCCTACGCGCCCGAACACCGGCCGGTGGTCGGGCTGCGGCTCACGCCGGTGACGGGTGCGACCGTGCGGGGCTCGTGGCCCTCGCAGTGGCGGGACGGGGAGACCGTACTGCTCCCGGTGCATCCCTGGCAGGCCGAGCACGTCCTCCGCGGCCGACTTGTGCTGCCCGGTCCGCCCGCCCATCCGCTGCTGTCCCTGCGCACGCTCGCCCTCGACCGCCAGGTCCACGTGAAGACGGCGTTGAGCGCCCGGCTCACGTCCCAGGTGCGGGACATCTCGGCCTATTCGGTGGCCCACGCGCGGGCCACGTCCGAGCTGGCAGCCCGGGTCGCGGACCGCCTGGGCGGCCGGCTGCACATCACCCGGACGCTGGCGGCGGCCGGGGCCGGCACGCCGGACCTGGCGGTCGTCCTGCGCGAATCACCGTACGTCCATGCCGGGACGGGCGAACAGGTGGTGCCCGTGGCCGAGTTGTCCGGGCACTTCGCCTCCCACGACCCGCACCGGCGGTCGGCGCGCACCACCGAGTTCGCGCGGCTGGCCCTCGGCGTCTGCCTGGAGCTGCTCGACCTGGGCGTGGCCCTGGAAGCGCACGGGCAGAACCTCCTCGTGGTGGTCGACCGGGAGGGACGGCCCCGCCGGCTCGTCTACCGGGACCTCGCCGACATCCGCATCAGCCCGGCCCGGCTGGCCCGGCACGGCCTCCCGGCGCCGCCGATGACCGGCCGGCTGCTCGAAGACGACCCCACCGCCCTCCGCCGCAAGGTCCTCGGGTGCCTGGTCACGGGCGCGCTGGGCCCCCTCGCCGGGAGCACCGCGGAGCTGGGCGCCCTCCTCGAAGCCGCCACCCGCGACCTCTCCCCGACGGCGGACCTGCAGGCGCTGCGAACGGAGGAACTGCCCGTCAAGGCCCTGACGTTGATGCGGCTCTCACCGGCGGGCGACCGGTGGGCGCACCTACCCAATCCCGTCCGAGGCGCCGCGGAAAGGTGAGCAGATGCCCCAGCCCGTCCCCGTCGAAGCACCCACGGCATGGAACGGCCCCGCCCTCAGCGAGTCCGACTGGCTGATCCCCCTGCCGCCCGCCTGCTCACGCGCACTGGACGGCCAGCCGGAGCAGCCTGCGCCGCCGGACCTGGCGGAGCTGGCCGCGCGCGTCGCCCGACGCGTGCGGCACGGCCGAGGGTTCGTCGTCATCCGGGGCCTCCCGGTGGCCGGCCGCACCGACCAGGAGTGCGCGGCATTGTGTCACCGGCTCGCCGCCTCCCTGGGCACGCCGTGGCCGGCCGATCCCGGCGGCTTCATCACCGTCGCCGACAACGCCGGCCTGGGCAAGACCGCTCTCGCCCTCACCCCGCACACCGACCGGACGCCGGCCCCCCATCCGCCCAAACTGCTCGGACTGCTGTCCGTACGACCGGCGGCGCACGGCGGCGAGACCCTCCTCGTCAGCGGCCACACCGTGCACAACCGCCTGCTCGCCGAGGCTCCCTGGGCCCTTCCCCGGCTCCACCGGGACTTCCACTTCGGGCGGGGCGCCGGCTTCGACCGCGTCCGCCCCGTCTTCCGACGCCACGGCGACGAGCTGCGCGTCCACTACAACAGGCGCGGGATCGAACGCGCCCACCACGAGGCCGGCGCGCCCCTGAGCCCCGACGACCACGCGGCCCTCGACGCCGTCGACCGGCTCCTCGCCGACCCCCGCACCGTCCTCCGCCTCCTCCTCCGCCCGGGCGACCTCCTCTGGCTGGACAACACCGTCGTCCTGCACGGCCGCACCGCCTTCACCGACCCACCCGCCCCGTCCGCCGCCCGTTGCCTCACCCGCGCGTGGGCGGACTGAGCGCGCGCCGGCGCCGCGCCCGCGAGGGCCCGGCGCACGCCGGTGGGGCGCTCCGGAACTCCGCTGAGGCACCGCCCCGCGAACGGGCGGTCATCGTCGGGCCCCGGCGGTGAGCGACCGTAGCCGGTGGGCGTCGTCGAACAGGGCCCGCTCGGCCAGGTGGGCGGCGGTGAGGGCGGCCAGGGCAGCAGCGGAGAGCATCATGTACATCACGACGATCTGGTAGCGGATCGCGGTGAGCGGGTCGACACCGGCGAGGATCAGGCCGGTCATCGCACCGGGCAGGCTGATCAGGCCGACGGTCCTGGTGGCGTCGACGGCGGGGATCAGCGCCGTGCGCAGGGTCGAGCGCAGCTGGGGCGCGAAGGCGTCGACGGCGGGCAGGCCCAGGGCGAGACGGGCCTCGATGGCGGGGCGCGCGGTGCGGGCCTCGTCGCGAAGGCGCACCAGGAGGAGGGTGGTGGCCTGCATCGCGCCGGAGACCACCATGCCACCGACCGGGATCACCACCCGGGCCTGGGGGGCGACGACCCCGAGGGCGAGCAGCACGCCGAGGGTCGCGGCGGAGCCGACGGCGACCGCGGTGGTGGCGATCGGCAGCGCGCGGGGCATCCCGGCGGAGCGGCCCGCGCAGACGCGCCCGGCCGTGATCACCATCAGCGCGAGGCAGCCGGCGGCGCCGGCCACGCCGGTGTGCCGGAAGACGAGGAGCAGGACCGCGCCCACGGCGACGAGCTGGACTCCGGCGCGTGCGGCGGCAACGGCGATGTCCCGGGCGAGGTCCAGGCGCCGGTGCCAGGCGACCGCGATCGCCGGCACCACCAGGGCGATCGAGGCGGTGACCCCGGCCCAGCCCGGTACGGCCGTGTTCACGTCCCCTTCCGCAGGTAGTCGACGCGGTCCGCCGGCCCCGAGCCGACGAGACGTCCACCGCGCAGGACCAGGACGTGGTCGGCCACCCGGCGCGCCTGCGGCACGTTGTGGCTGACCAGCACCACCGCGAGTCCGTCCGCGACCAGGTCCTTGATCGTGTGCTCCACCGCCCGCGCGCTCTCCGCGTCCAGGGCGGACGTCGGCTCGTCGAGCAGCAGCACCTCCGGACCGACGGCCAGCGCCCGCGCCAGGCAGACCCGTTGGGCCTCGCCACCGGACAGCCCGGCCGTGGCCCGCGCCAGCATCCCGGCCGGCAGGCCGGCGCGCTCCAACAGCACGGCGGCCTGTTCCTCCTGAAGGTCCGGGCGGCCCACCCGCAGGTCGTCCACGACACGGTCGGTCAGCAGCACCGGGTGCTGACCGACCAGCCCCACCCGGCGGCGCAGTTCCAGCACGTCGTACTCCGGCAGCGGCGTGTCCCGGAAGCGGACCTCCCCGGACGTCGGCTCCGCCAGCCGGTTCAGCAACCGCAGCAGCGTCGACTTGCCCGCTCCCGACGGCCCGACCAGCGCCGTGCAGGCGGCGCCGGGAATCCACGTCGAGAGGCCGTCCAGCAGCAGCCGCCCGGCGCGGCGCACGGTCACCCCGTCCAGGAGGAACGACGGGGGCGCCTGCACCCCGGCGCTGCCCCGACCGCGGGTGCGGGTGCGAACGGCGATGGCGAAGGGCTCGTTCACGGGCCTCCGTTGCCGGTGGGGCGGCGGGCGGGGCCAGGCCACCCGGCCAGGAATCGGTCCATGCGCCCCATCGTGCCAGTCGTGCCGCCGGCAGCCGTGGTGATCACCTCGCGCCCACTCGTACGGACGACTGACCGCCGACCACCACTGACGGGCATCACCCGGGTCCCGCCCCGTCCGCGCACGGCCGCGGCGCCCGGCCCTCCCCGCCCCCGCCACCGGGCAGGGCGAACGGCCCGCCCGGGCCGAAGGCGGAGGCGGCGAAGCGCTCGCCGATCCGCCGGTGACCGGACTGGTCCGGGTGCAGCTCGTCGGGCAGCGGGAACTCGGCGTGATCGGCCGGACCGTACAGTTCGCGGCCGTCCAGGTAGTGCAGGTGGGGGTCGGAGGCGGAGCGCCGCTCGACGATCCGGGCCAGCTCGGTGCGGATGACCCCCAGGGTCAGCCGCCCGAGGACGACCTCGGCCGGATCGCCGCAGACCCGGAACCGGGGCCGCCCGTCGGCGAACTCCGTCACCAACGGGCCCGGCGTGTCCTCGTGCATCGGGCAGTACACGGAGGAGACCACCAGCAGCGGCACCTCGGGGTGCCCGTCCCGGATGGTGTCGAGGAAGCCGTGCACCGCCGCGGTGAAGGCCCGCCGCCGCATCAGATCGGTGTTGACCAGGTTGATGCCGAGCTTGACGCTGATCAGGTCCGCCGGGGTGTCCCGGATCACCCGGGCCAGGAAGGGGTCGAGCAGCGCGTTGCCGCCGAAGCCGAGGTTGACCAGGTCCACTCCGCCCGCGGTCGCGGCCAGCACCGGCCAGATGCCGGTCGGGCCGTCGGCGTCGGAGCCGTGGCTGATCGAGCTGCCGTGGTGCACCCACACCCGCCGTCCGCGTCGCGGCGCGGGCTCGACCGGGGCGTCCGTGCGCAGCTCGATCAGTTCGGTGACCTCCTGGTACGGCAGCCAGAGCTCGACGTCCTTGACCCCGGGGGGCAGGTCCGCGAACCGGACGGTGCCGGGCGGCCCGAGCCGCAGATCGTCGGCCCCGGTCACCAGATCGACCACCCGCAGGTGGCCGCCGCTCGCCGCGGCCCACCCGGCCGGCCGCCCGTCGACCACCAGCTCGTACCGGCCCGGCGGGCGCGGCGGGAAGCCCACGAAGATCGTCCTGGTGGGATGCACCGCCAGCTCGACGGTGCGGGCCCGGGTACGGAAGGCCAACCGCACCCCGGACGGCTGCGCCGCCGTCATGGACAGGAACTCGTCGGGGAACTGCCGACGCACCCAGCCGGGCAAGCGCTGCGGCAGCACACCGTGCTCGGTGTGCTCCACTTCCAGCGCCCCGCGCAGCAGGGGCTCGACGGGCGTGGTGAACAGTGCCTGATCCTGCATGCCCCAAGCTTCCCAGTCCTGCGGCCCGACGTGCAGCGGCTTCCTCGACCTGCGGACGTCCTGCTCGTCCCCACCCGTGCGTCGTTCCGGACCGACTGACGGTACGTCAACAACCGTCCACGGCAGGCGAGTCGAGGCGTGGCATCCGGCCCGGCCGGGTGCTCCCGCCGGCGGGAGCCCTGCCGTCGGGGTCCGCAGCCGGCCCACGCGAACAGCCCGATCGACACGTCTTGAACGCACAGTCCCCACAAGACGTCCCGGTGGGACATGCGCCCCAAGAGTCTCGTCCAGTCCCGGCAGTCGGGCCAGGCCACTCCGGCCACCGCTACCGACGGTTCAACCTGCGTCTCTGTGTGTTCATGGCACCCACCCTCGGATCGAGTCGCGCCCAGCCGGATCCTCCGACCGGCGCCCCGTGGTCGAAGGTGCCGTCTGCTGTTCCGAGTGTGTTCAAGAAGATAACGAATAGGCCTGAAAAGGTCTCGTCTTGGATTTACTTCTTGACTCAATCTGGCGCGGGAGGGTTGACTCCAGCCACTCCGCCGCACCGTCGCGGCGACGTCAGGGAGGCACCCCCACATGAACGCAACGACGCGTCGCGCCGTCATCGCCACCGCAGCCGTCTCGATGGCCCTGTCCTTGGCCGCGTGCGGCAAGGCCGGCGGCGACAAGAAGGATGCCGCCGCCTCCGGCGACACCAAGTCCATCGGCCTGCTGCTGCCCGAGAACGCGTCCTCGACCCGCTACGAGTCCTTCGACAAGCCCTTCATCGAGGCCAAGGTCAAGGCCCTGTGCGCGGACTGCAAGGTTCTCTACAACAACGCCGAGGGCAGCGCCGCCAAGCAGAAGCAGCAGTTCGACACCCTGATCGCCCAGGGCGTCAAGGTGATCGTGCTGGACGCCTTCGACGCCACCTCCACCCAGAGCTGGGTGCAGGAGGCCGCCGCCAAGGGCGTCAAGGTCGTCGCCTACGACCGCCTGGCCACCGGCCCGGTCGCCGCCTACGCCTCCTTCGACAACGAGAAGGTCGGCGAGCTCCAGGGCCAGGCCCTGCTGGACGCGCTCGGCCCGCAGGCCTCCAACGACAACATCGTCATGATCAACGGCGATGACGCGGACCCGAACGCCGGCCAGTTCAAGGCCGGCGCCCACAAGGTCCTCGACGGCAAGGTCAAGAAGGTCGTCTACGAGCAGTCGGGCGAGTGGAAGCCCACCGTCGCCGGCCAGAAGATCGGCGCCGCGATCACCCAGCTCGGCAAGGACGGCTTCCAGGGCGTCTACTCCGCCAACGACGGCATGGCCGGCGCCATCATCACCCAGCTCCAGGGCGCCGGCATCAAGGTCCCCGTCGGCGGCCAGGACGCCGGCCTGGACGCCGTCCAGCGCATCGTCAACGGCGACCAGGCCTACACCATCTACAAGGCCTACAAGCCGCTCGCCGACAGCGCCGCCGAACTGGCCGTCGACCTGCTGCAGGGCAAGGACGTCAAGACCGTCGCCACCGCCAGCGTCGACAGCGCCACCGACAAGGGCATCCCGGCCAAGCTGCTCGACCCCAAGGTCGTCACCAAGGCCAACATCCAGGACACCGTGATCGCCGACGGCCTCTACAAGGCCTCCGACATCTGCACCGCGGACTACGCCGCCGCCTGCGCCGCCGCCGGCCTGAAGTAGTTGCTCCCGGGCGGAGCTCCCCACCTCCCCGGGGAGCACCGCCCGCGCCGCGCGGCGGGCCCACCCCGCCCCGGCAGCCCTTTGTTTCCACGCTCACCCGCCCGCGCCGCACGGTGCGCGGGCCAGCCCGGCCGCCGCCGCGCCATCGCGGCGTGCCCGGGAAGAAGGAGATGGTTCACGTGACAGGCGCACCCGTACTGGCGTTGCGCGGAGTCTCCAAGCGCTTCGGCGCCGTCCAGGCGCTGACCGACGTGCATCTGGAGGTACACGCAGGCGAGGTGGTGGCCCTGGTGGGCGACAACGGCGCCGGGAAGTCCACGCTGGTGAAGACCATCGCCGGCGTGCACCCCATCGACGAGGGAACGATCGAATGGGAGGGCGAGACGGTCTCCATCGCCCGCCCGCACGACGCCCAGGCCCTCGGCGTCGCCACCGTCTACCAGGACCTCGCGCTCTGCGACAACCTCGACGTGGTCGGCAACCTCTTCCTCGGCCGCGAGCTGAAGAGCTTCGGCACGCTCGACGAAGTCGCCATGGAGAAGCGGGCACGCGAACTGCTCGACACCCTGTCCATCCGGATCCCGAGCGTGCGCATCCCCATCGCCGCCCTCTCCGGCGGCCAGCGCCAGGTGGTCGCCATCGCCCGTGCCCTCGTCGGCGACCCCAAGATCGTCATCCTGGACGAGCCCACCGCCGCCCTCGGCGTCGAGCAGACCGCCCAGGTCCTCGACCTCGTCGAGCGCCTGCGCGACCGGGGCCTCGGCGTCATCCTGATCAGCCACAACATGGCCGACGTCAAGGCCGTCGCCGACACCGTCGCCGTCCTGCGCCTGGGCCGCAACAACGGCGTCTTCGAGGTGGCCGGCACCTCGCACGAGGAGATCATCTCCGCCATCACCGGCGCCACCGAGAACGCCGTCACCCGGCGCCAGGCCCGCCTCGCGGAGGAAACGAAGTGACCACCGAACAGAACACCCCCACCGCGTCCGCCCCCGCGGTCGACCCCCGCCTGCTCGTCCGCGAGGCCGGCATCGCCGGCTACCTCGCCGAGTTCAAGCGCAGGGCCAGGAACGGCGACCTGGGCTCCATGCCCGTCGTCCTCGGCCTGATCCTCATCGGCGCCATCTTCCAGGGCGTCACCGGCGACTTCCTCAACGCCGACAACCTCACCAACATCACCAAGTGGATCGCCGGCCCCGGCCTGATCGCCGTCGGCATCGTCTTCGTGCTCCTGCTCGGCGAGATCGACCTCTCCCTCGGATCCGTCGCCGGTGTCTCGGCCGCGATCGCCGCCGTCCTGTCCGTGCGCTCCGGCTACGACGAGTGGCTCGCCTGCCTCATCGCCGTCGCCGTCGCCGTCGCCATCGGCGCCCTGCACGGCTTCTTCTTCGCCAAAATCGGCGTGCCGGCCTTCGTCGTCACCCTTGCGGGCCTGCTCGCCTGGAGCGGCCTGCAGCAGTACGTCCTCGGTGACAAGGGCACCGTCAACGTCGTCAACGACGGCGTCCTGGCCAACCTGGACACCTACTTCCTCGGCGACGGCGACATCGCCTACACCTGGGGCCTGGCCGTCCTCGGCGTCGCGCTCTTCGCCGCCGGGCAGATCCTCGACGCCCGCCGCCGCACCGCCGCCGGCCTCACCGCGCGGCCGACGGGCGAGATCGCGCTGCGCACCGGCGTCCTCGCCGTCATCGCGCTCGGCGCCGCCTACATGCTCAACCAGGACCGCGGCCTGCCGCTGCCCCTGCTGGTCTTCCTGTCCGTCGTCGTCGTCACCGACTTCGTCCTGCGCCGCACGGGCTACGGCCGCCAGATCTTCGCCGTCGGCGGCGGCGTGGAGGCCGCCCGCCGCGCGGGCATCAACGTCGCCTGGGTGCGGATCTCGGTCTTCATGATCTCCGCCGGCATGGCGGCCCTCGGCGGCCTGTTCATCGCCTCCCAGCAGGGCTCCGCCGACAAGCTGCTCGGCGGCGGCAACGTCCTGATGAACTCCATCGCCGCGGCCGTCATCGGCGGCACCAGCCTGTTCGGTGGACGCGGCAAGACCTGGTCGGCCCTGCTGGGCATCCTGGTCATCCAGTCGATCATCACCGGCCTCGACCTGGTCCACGTCAACCAGGCCATCCAGTACATGATCACCGGCGCGGTGCTGCTCGCCGCCGTCGTCCTGGACTCCGTCTCCCGCCGCACCCGCAAGACCGCGGCACGCTGACCCGCAGCCACACCCGGCCCGGCATCCGCTCTCCGGATGCCGGGCCGGCCGCTTCCCGCCCCTCCCGGGCCGGGGAGCAGGCACCGGGGCCCGCCGCCGGTGGCGGTGGCGGCCGGTGTTGCGCACGCGGGGCGCGGGAGGAGGTCAGCGGCCGGGTTCGGACCGGTCGGACTCCTGCGGGTCGACGCCCGTGCGGACGTCCGGGGAATAGCTGCCGGCCGGACGGCCCGACGGGCCCTTGGTTCCGTGGTCGCGCCGGTGCTGCGAGGGGCCCTGCTCCTCGCCGCGCGGGCCTTCGCTCTCGACGGTCTGCCCGGGTACCTCCTGCTCCTCCTCCTTCGAGTGCTCGCGCCCCGGGCCGGGCCCCGGCGCGTACTTCTCGGGGTGGAAGGAGCGGTGCGCGCTGTCGTTGGGCTGCTGTTCCTCGGCATCGATATCGCCGGACCAGCCGTGGTGCTCGTCCCCGAGACGGTCGGCCTGGCCGCCCTCGTTCATGGACTTGTGCTCCGTGGGCTTCCTGGAAGTCATCACCGACCCCTTTCACGTGCGGTGTGCCTCTCCCGCGCCTGTCCAGCTTTCGGCTCGCGACACCCCGATCCCGGCGATTCCGACGGTCCGGGATGGCGTACCGATGGCGCCCGAGGGCTCTGACGAAGTCGACTTCCAGGGTGTCGTACCGCCCCGTCGGGACGTGCTTGACGCACCCCCCGCATCAGCCGGTCCCACAGCGCCTCGACACCGACGGCGGGTGCCGGCGTTGCCGCCGGGGGCTCCTCAGGGCTGCGGTCGTGCGGCGGGGAGCAGGCATTCGATGAGGTAGTCGCCGGTGTCGGGGTCGGTGACGACGCCGTGGGCCTCGCTGCCGAAGCCGGGGAAGGCACGGTCGAAGGCTTCGAGGGCGGTGAGGTAGCGCAGCAGAGGGCCGTCGTGGGCGCCGAGTGACTCGCCGGGCATGAGGACCGGGATGCCGGGCGGGGTGACGGTGACCATCGCGGCGGCGGTCCGTCCGGCGGCGTCGGCGAGGCGGACGCGTTCGGTGCCCCCGCGGACGAGTTGCTGGTAGCAGTGCCGGGGCGGGTGGACCGGAGTGGGCAGGTGCCGGAAGGCTTCGTCGAGGGACTGGACGAACGCGCCGTCGGTGAGGTGGCGGTGCATCCGTGCGCACAGCTCGCGCAGGCCGATGTCCCGGTAGTGACGGGGGTGGCTCCGGGTGAGGGCCGGCAGCACCTGGTGAAGCGGCGCGTCCTCGTCGTAGAGGGCCTTGAAGTCCATCAGGCCGTCCATGAGCGTGCCCCACTTGCCCTTGGTGATGCCCATGGAGAAGAGGACGAGGGTGCTGTAGCTGTCGGTCTTCTCCACCACGATGCCGCGGTCGGCCAGGTACTCGGTCAGGATGCGCGCCGGGATTCCCCAGGGCTCGGTCCGGCCGGTGGCGGTGACGCCCGGGCAGGTGATGGTGACCTTGATCGGGTCCAGGAGGCTGTAGCCGTCGGTCAGGCCGTCGAAGCCGTGCCAGGCGGCGCCGGGTTCGAGCTGCCAGCAGGAGGGCTCGGTGACGAGCAGGGACAGCGGTGCGTCGGCGAACGCCATGGTGGTGCCGGTGCCGGGGTCGGTGACCGTCTCGGGCTGCCAGATGCCGAAGAACCACCCGGGCCGGTCGCCGGCGGTGACGATCCGGCGCCCGGTGCGCACGACGGCCTGGCGGAAGCGGACGGCCTCGGTGACGACCTCGTCGATGAGCCAGCGGCCCTGTGGCCCGTCCATCATGGCGGTCGCCACGTCGAGGGAGGCGATGGCGGGGTAGAACGCCGAGGTGGTGCCGTGCATCATGAACGCCTCGTTGAAGCGGTGGTGTTCGACGGGCGCGCGGGGCGAGGGGCGGACGTGGACCATGGCGCACTGCGAGAGGGCGGCGAGCAGCTTGTGCGTGGAATGGGTGGCGAAGACGGTCGGCCGCTGCGGCTCCGGAAAGGTGTCCGGGGCGACGGCCATGCCGTACCGGCCCCGGTAGAGCGGGTGGAAGCGGGCGTAGGCGATCCACGCCTCGTCGAAGTGCAGGCGCGGTGTACTGGGCGCGAGGGCCCGGGCCGCGGCGACGGTGTCGTAGCACAGGCCGTCGTAGGTGGAGTTGGTGATGACGGCGTACTGCGGGTGCGGTGAGAGGGCGTCGGCGGCCAGCGGATTGGCGGCGACGCGGGCCGCGACGGCCTCGGCGCCGATGGCGGCGGGCGGCAGCGGTCCGGCGAGGCCGTAGCCGTTGCGGGTCGGCACGAGGTAGACCGGCCGGGCGCCGGTGACGACCAGGCCGTGCAGGACGGACTTGTGGCAGTTGCGGTCGACCAGGGCGATCTCGTCGGAGGTGACGCTGTAGTGACCGACCATGCGGTTGCACGTGGAGTCGCCGTGCAGGACGAAGTAGGTGCGCTCCGCGCCGAAGACCCGGGCCGCGTTGCGTTCGGCCTCGCCGATCGGGCCGGAGTGCTCGTAGAGGGACCCGAGCGCACCGACCGAGATGGACAGGTCGGTGCGCAACAGCCGCTCCCCGTAGTAGTCGAAGAAGGCGCGGCCGGCCGCTGACTTGAGGAAGGCCACGCCGCCGGAGTGCGCCGGGGTGTGCCAGGAGTACTCGTGGGCGTCGTCGAAGTGCCGCAGTGCGCTGAAGAACGGCGGCAGGACCTCGCGCCGGTAGGCGGCGGCAGCGGCCGCGACCCGGCCGGCGATGAACGCGGGCGTGTCCTCCAGCGGCCAGATGTAGCCGATGACGGCCTCGGCGACCCACAGCGGAAGCTGCTCCAGGTCGTGGTCGGAGCCGTCCGCCATGAGCAGGAAGACCGGCAGGTCCTTGAACCGGTGGCGGATGCGGTCCAGCACCTCGGCCCCGCCGGTGGGCAGTTCGGCCCCGCTCTCCGATGCGCCGGCGGCTCCGCTGTCACCGGGCGGGCGCGGCAGGCCCCACGCCACGACCGCGGCGGCCAGGCCGGCCTCGATCTGAAGCGTCGCCGTGGCATCCCTGCTGTCACCGGCCCAGCGCAACTCCAGGCCGCGGTCTTCCAGTTCCTTGCCGATCCTGCGCATCTGTTCGGCGCTCACACCGCCGGCGAGGGGGTCGTTGCGCAGTGCCAGCAGAACGGTGCCGTTCGCCATCGTGACTCCCTGGCCTCGTGGTGCGTGCCCGCGCAGGCGCGGAGCAATGGGTGTGCAGGAGCACGCGAGCCCGCTGCCCGGGTGCGGGTGCGGGTGCGGGTGCGGGTGCGGTGACATCTTCGCCCGGTCCCGGAGGAGGACGATGCCCTTTCCAGGTGATTCATCCGAACGGGGCACGGGCGCGTGGAGCGCCGCGGGAGGACAGCCGGGGTGCGGGTGCCCGGTGTAGGGAAGCCGCCCCGGGGTAGCGGAGCGGCATGCTGACACTCGGAGTCGAGGAAGAGTACCTGCTGGTCGATCCCCGCGACGGCACGCCGCTGCCCCGGGCCGCCGAGGTCCTGGCCACCGCCTCGCTGGCACCCGCGCTGCGCCCCGCCGAGGCGCAGCACGAACTGCTCCAGGTACAGGTGGAGAGCGCGACGCCGGTCTGCGAGGACCTGGCGGGGGTGGCCCGCCACCTGACCCGGGTGCGCGCGGGGCTGAGCGCGGCCGCGGCCCAGCACGGCTGCCGGGTCGTCCCGGTCGGCTCGGCCCCCTTCGGGCCGCCGGGCCCGGTGCCCGTCACCGACCACGAGCGCTACCGGCGGGCCCGCCGGCAGGCGCCCGCGCTGGTCGACGACCTGATGCTCAACGGCATGCACGTCCACGTCGGCGTCCCCGACGAGGAGGAGCGCCTGGGCGCCCTGGTGCGGCTCCGGCCCTGGCTGCCGGTGCTGATCGCACTGAGCGCGAACTCGCCGTACTGGCGCGCCCATGACACCAACTTCGCCAGCTGGCGCACGGTCCACTTCGACCAGTGGGCGGTCAGCGGGCCGCCGCCCGCCTTCCGCGACGCCGCGGACTACCGGCAGCGGGTGGCGGCGTTGCGGGCCGCCGGGGCGATCTCCGACGCGGGGCAGCTGTACTGGCACGCCCGGCTGTCGGAGCGCTACCCGACCGTGGAGGTGCGGGCGGCGGACGTCCAGCTGACGGTCGCCGACGCCGAGCTGTTCGCCGGCCTGGTCCGGGCCCTGGTGACCACGGCCGTCCTGGAGGAACGGCAGGGGCGCCCGCGCCCGTCGCCCCCGGAGGAGCTGCTGCGGGCCGCGACATGGCACGCCGCCCGCACGGGGGTGCACGGACAGCTGGTCTCCCCCGCCGACGGCACCGCCCACCCGGCCGCCGCCGTGGTCGAGGAGCTGCGTGCCTACGCCGCTCCGGGCCTGGAGGCGGCCGGTGACACCGGCCGGGTGGCCGAGCTGTGGCGGGAGTTCGAGCGCACGGGCAACGGCGCGGACCGGCAGCGGCGCTGGTACCGCGAGCAGGGCTGGCCGGGGCTGGCGGAGCACCTGGCGGGCTCCACCGTGACCCGTACGCCCTGAGGACGGGCCGTGCCGGCCGGGCGGCGTCGCGTCACCGGAAGCGTCCCGGCGACGTGGGGCGACGTGGAACGGCACCGTCCGTCGCGCCGGCGGTCAGCCGAGCGTGACGCCACGCTCTCGGGCCAGATCCTCCAGCCCGTACCGGGCCACGTGCTCGGCGTTGCCCAGCTCGATCGTCCGGACGCCCTCCTCGGCCAGCCGCTCGTTGATCTCGTCCAGGTGCTGCCGCACGAGCTGCTTCTCGGCGTCGGTGGTGCGGCCCTTGTGCGGCCGGCCGGCGTGCTCCAGGCTCGCGTAGTTGACCCGCTCCTTGGCGCCGGCCGGCACGAGCTGGCTCGGGACGGTGCGGGCGGCCTTCTTGGCGGCCCGCAGCACCTCGGCCATCGGGCCGACGGAGGCCAGCCGGTTGAAGGCATCGGCTTCCAGCACCACCGTTTCCGGCTCGTCGGAACCGGGACGGTGCAGCTCGATCGTGACCAGGTCGAGCGCCAGCTCCTCCACAGCGGTCAGCTCACCGCTGAGGGCCTCGATCTCGACCGGCCCGTCCTCCAGGTCGGGGTGCTGACGCACCACGATGCGCACCAGGTCCTCGTCGTCCTCCACGTGCGTCCCGGTCAGGTCCGAGAACCGGATGATCTTCTGCCCCATGTCTGCCTCTCGTGACGGCTACGGTCTGGCGAGAGCCTACGCCTGGGCTGATCACCGCCCTGACGCGCCTCCGGATCACCGGCTGCCCGCGACCGACGGCTGGACCGGCGCGGCGCTCCGTCAGGAAACGGGGTCGGGGGCGTCCTGTCCCAGGCCCCGGCGGATCGCGATCTCCACGGGCGAGTACGCGCCGTCGGCCCGTTCCAGTTCGTAGGGCTCGGCCGGCATCAGCGGCGGCTGGGCCAGGAAGCGCGGCCGCACCCCGTGATGCGGTTGGGCCGCGTGCACCAGGAAGGGGTGGCACAGGAAGACGTCGCCCGGGGAACCGGTGGCGAGCGCGAGTGGCCGGTGTTCGGACGCCGCCACCAGATCGGGTGCGAGGGTCAGCCCGCTCGCCCCCTCCTCGCCGTACTCCGCCAGGACCTTCGGCACGTCCAGGTGCGAGCCGACCCGGATCCGGGTAGGGGCGTCCTCCGCACCGACCTCGCTGAACAGGAACAGCATCAACAGCGCCCGGCCCCGGGACCTCAGGTTCGCGAAGTACCAGTTCTCGCCCTCCGGCAGGTAGCTCCCCTCGATGTGCCAGCCCGCGTCGTCCGGCTCCTCCTCGTGCGGGAAGCGCAGCGGGAAGGTGCCCAGCGAATAGCGCGGCTCCCAGCGTCCCGCGCCGACGAGCAGATCGTACGCGCGGTGCAGGGACGGGGAGTTGGGCGCGGCGGCGAACGGTCCCTGCGCCATGCCGGCCACCCAGTGCACGGGCTGCGTCCACGTCGACCGGTCGTCCGGGTCGCAGCCCGTCTCCCGCCACAGCAACCGTGCGCAGTCCGCGGCCACACGCGGCGCGACGGCGCCCTCCAGCTTCACGAAGCCGTCGCGCAGGAAAGAGGAAACCAAGGTCGTGTCATCCATGACCCCATCGTGCGGCGACGCCCCTCCCCCTCACCCGACATTTCCCGCACCGCCTTTGTCGGGCGGGCACCGGCCCGGCGGCGACCTGACGGGCGCACGTACCGCTCATCCGCCCGTCAGCAGTGCGGCGACCGCCTCCGGCGCCTCGTGCATCGCGTCGTGGCCGGTCGGGAGTTCGTGGACCTGCCACGCGGGGTCGGCCTCCAGCCGGGTGCGCGGCTCGGCGAACGGCGTCCGGTCCTCCCAGCCCGAGCAGTAGACGAACGTCCGACGGGGGATCCGTTCCACCGCGCCGGTGAGCCGGACCGTCTGCATGAACGAGGCCAGCGGGTGCGGCCGGCGGCGCGGATCGCGGTCGCCCGGCGGCCGGACGGAGTACCCGGTGGCCGCGGCGCCGGCGGCGAACACTCCCCGGACGTGGTCGTTCGTTGCCGACCAGCACGACTCGCCGTCGCGCGGTACGTAGGCATCGAGGTGCACCAGTCGGGAGATCCGGCCGGCCGCGCGATCGGCGGCCGCGGCGATCACCATCCCCGCGTAGCTGTGGCCGACCAGCGTCGCGCCCGTGATGCGGTGGCGATCGAGGAGTCGCAACACGTCCTCGGCGTGGGTGTCGAGGTCGGCGGTCGCGACCGTCGCATCGTCGTCGTCGGGCCGCAGGCCGGTCAGGGTCAGGGCGTGAACGGTGTGGCCGGCACGCTCCAGCAGCGGAACCACTGCCTCGAACGCCCAGGAGCCCTTCCACGCGCCGGGTACGAGGACGAACGTCGCCATGTTCTTCTCCTTGTGTCTCTCGCCGTGCGGCTCGGTACGGAAGGAGTCTCACCGGATCACGGAGTGGCTTGCCACCGATAGGCTGCCAACTGATGCCCGTACACCGCCAACCCCATCGGACCGCTGACGTGGCGTCACATGTGTGGCCGTCCGGCGGGCGCCACTTCTGGCCCTCGGGCGAAGCGAGCGCCGCGCAGTCGCACCCCCGCGGACACCTGGTCTACGCAGCCGGCGGAGTCCTGGCAGTCCACACCGAGCGCGGGACGTCGATCGTGCCCGCCAACCGGGTCGCGTGGACCCCGGCCGAGTTCACCCACCGCCACCGCGCCCACGGCGACACCGACATGCGGATCGTCTTCCTCGCGCCGTCGCTGGCCCGGCTGCTACCCGACCGTCCCGCCGTGTTCCAGACCTCCGGCCTCGCCCGCGAGGTCCTGCTCGCCCTGACCGGCCCCCGGAACTACGAGGACACCGCGTCCGACTACAGCCGCTCCCAGCGCTCCCGCCTCCTCCGCGTCCTCGTCGACGAACTCCACGAGGCGCCCGAACAGCCACTGCACCTGCCGGAGCCACGCGACGACCGGCTGCGAGCCGTCGCCCGGATCCTGTACGGGACGCCGGCGGACAACGCCACACTGGCCGAACTCGGGAGGACGGTCGGAGCCAGCACCCGCACCCTCAGCCGGCTGTTCCACGACGAACTCGGCATGACCTTCTACGAGTGGCGCACGCAGCTGCGCATCCAGCACGCGCTCGTGCTGCTCGCCGACGGCCATGACACCACCCGGACCGCCTACGCGTGCGGCTGGGCCAATCCCAGCGGCTTCATCACAGCGTTCACCTCCGTCGTCGGAACGACCCCGGGCCGCTACCGAGCAGGACGTCGGGCCGGCCGGTGAATTCCGGGCGGACAGGCGGGCGCCGAGTCGTCAGGGGGCTGGACCGTGATCGCCCCTCGGCAGTTCACTCCTCGACGGCCACCCGGACGGTGTCCAGCGCCGGATCGGCGGCGTCCGGGATGAGCATGCCCGCCTGCACGCCGGTGCGCAGGTAGCCGACCACCTCGCCGTTGAGGCGTTCGCCGGGCAGCGCGGCGGGGATGCCGGGCGGGTAGGGCGTCAGCATCTCGGCGGCGACACGCCCGGCGGCCTTCTCGACCGGGACCTTTTCGGTGCGCCCGAAGAAGGCGTCGCGCGGCAGCATCACCTGTTCCAGGCGCAGGTCGGAGGGGCCGGGGACGTTGACTTGGCCGGGGGGGCGCAGGGTGGGCGCGATGTCGACCAGCTCGGTGACGGCGTCGAGCAGGACCCGGGTGGTGGTGCCGTCGTCGGCGTGGCTGAGCTGGGCGCTGATCCGACGGTGGTCGCACAGGTGCAGGTTGATCTGGTGGTGGGAGCGCAGCCAGTCGCCCGCGAGGTAGCCGGTCGTGCCGAGCGCGGAGATGTCGATGATGACCTGGAGGGGGTCGAGGTCGGCGGCGCGCGCGTCACCGCAGAAGTCCTCGCGGCCGTGGACGTGCAGGCCGTCGAGCCGGTCGACGTCCCGGCGGAACTCGTGGGCGAGGTGCAGCGCCCGGTCGTAGAGGTCGCGGCCGTGCTGCACCATCTGCCGGCGCCAGCCGTCGAGGGCGGCGTACACCAGGACGGACGGACTGGTGGTGCCGAGCAGGTCCTCCCGCTGGCTGAGCACGGCCGGATCGATCCGGTCCCCCTGAAGGTGGAAGACCGAGCTCTGTTCGAGGCCGGAGCCCATCTTGTGGACGGAGGTCACGCACACGTCCGCGCCGGCGTCCATGGCCCAGCTCGGCAGGTCGGGGTGGAAGGGCAGGTGCGCCCCCCACGCCTCGTCGACGATCAGCGGGGTGCCGCGGGCGTGGCACACCTCGGCGATGGCGGCGAGGTCCGCACAGGTGCCGTACGGGGTGGGCGAGGTGACCAGTGCGCCGCGGGCCTGCGGGTGCCGCTCGAACTCGGCGCGGTAGGAGTCGGCCGACGGGGGGTGCGCGAGGTGCAGGTCGGGGTCCCACTGGGGGTCGACCCAGACGGGGCGGATGCCGGCGAGGACGAGGCCGGCCACGACGGACTTGTGGGCGTCCCGGCCGACCAGCAGCTCCTCGTGCGGTCCGGCGACGGACAGCATGGCCGCCTTCACCGACAACGAGCTGCCGCAGGTGGAGAAGAACGTGTGGTCGGCGCCGACGGCCTCGGCCATCAGCTCCTGGGCGTGGTGCAGGATGCCCCGGGAGGACGTCCGGTCGTCCAGGCCTCCGGTCGCCAGGACGTCGGACCGGAACACGTCGGCGCCGAGCGCCTCCAGGACGCGCGGGTCGGTGCCGCGGCCCTGCCGGTGGCCGGGTGGTGTGAAGGCGGTCATCGGGTTGGTGTGGAGGGCCGAGAGGGCCTCCAGGACGGGGGCTTGGGACTGGTCCATGAGCGGCGGCTGCCCCGGAAGTCCGGAAGGAAACCGCGGCGGCCGGGAGGCCCGCGCGGCGCGCACGTCGACCGACGGTTCGGACCGGGCCCGGCGGGTAACCGCGCGAATGTGCTGACCATAGGCGTCGAGGAGGAGTACGTCCTGATCGATCCGGTCGGCGGCGTGCCGGTGGCCCGCGCGGCCGCCGTCCAGGCAGCCGCCGACGGCCAGCGCGCCCTGACCTCGGGGGAGGTGCAGCGGGAGCTGAGCCAGGCGCAGATCGAGGTCGCCACACCGGTGTGCCGGAGTCTCGACGAGGTCGGCGGACACCTGCTGCGCCTGCGGCACAGCCTGGCGCTGGCCGCCCGGGCGAGCGGCTGTCGTCTGGCGGCCACCGGGTCGGTGCCCTTCACCGACCGGCTGCACGTCCCCGTGACCCCGACTCCCCGCTACCGCAGGCTCCGCAGGACCGCACGGGCCCTCGTCGACGAGCAACTGATCAACGGCATGCACGTCCACGTCGGCGTCCCGGACCGCGAGGCGGGCGTGCGGGTCCTCAACTGGCTGCGGCCCTGGCTGCCAGTGCTGACCGCGGTCGCCGCGAACTCCCCGTTCTGGCACGGCCGGGACACCGGCTTCGCGAGCTGGCGCACGGTCGTCTTCGACCGCTGGCCGGTGTCCGGCCCGCCGCCCGCGTTCGCCGGCGCCGCGGACTACGACCGGCGCATCCGCGCCCTGGTGGAGCGGGGACTGATCGAGGACACCGGACAGCTGTACTGGCAGGCCCGGCTGTCCGAGC
The DNA here is from genome assembly GCF_042734825.1 of Kitasatospora sp. NPDC059648. NCBI lineage: Bacteria > Bacillati > Actinomycetota > Actinomycetes > Kitasatosporales > Streptomycetaceae > Kitasatospora > Kitasatospora sp. NPDC059648. The sequence continues at coordinate 28,442 of NZ_JBHWDU010000041.1, forward strand.
GGTACCCGACGGTGGAGGTCAGGGCCATGGACGTACAGCTCACGGTGGACGAGGCCGTGGTGGTGGCCGGGCTCGTCCGGGGCCTGTGCGCCACCGCGCTCACCGGGGCGCGGACGCCGCCCCCGGATCCCGAGTTCGTCCGGGCGACGGGCTGGTACGCCGCCCGGTACGGGACGACCGGTCTGCTGCACGACCCGAGGACCGGCAGCCCGGTGCCGGCCGCGCAGGCCGTCGCGGCGCTGCTCGCCCAGGTGGAGGAAGCGCTCTCGGCCGTCGGCGACCTGGACCGGGCGGCGTGGCTGCTCGGACGCCTCCACCAGGACGGCAACGGCGCGATCCGGCAGCGGCGCGCCCTGCGGCGGGGAGGCCGGGCGTCGTTGGTCGGTCTGATCGTCGACGAGACCGCCTGAGCCGGTGCTCGCCGGAACCCGTCACGGCCCCCCGGGTCGGCTACCGCGACGACGCGGCCCTCCTGGTCCGCGTCCCACCCGCACCACCCCCGGCAGCTTCATAGCCGCCCGCCCGGCCGCCCCCGGCGGCCGACGGAGACCGGCGGTCGCCGGCTCCCGCGCCGACCCGTCACAATGTCCTCGTGGCCGGCCCTTACCGGCCGGCGGTCAGGGTCCGCCTGTCGCCGAACCGGGCCCTTCGAAGGTCTCCCGGATCCTCCTGTCCCGCCACTGCTCCAGGATCCGCTGCTGGCTCCGGGCCCGCTCCAGCAGCGCGTCGAGGAGCCGGGCGTCCAGCCGGCCGTGGTCGGAGGCCAGCCTGCGCAGGGTCTGCCACCCGGCCGCCTTGCCCTCCACCGCCAGGCGCAGCATCTCCAGCTCGAAGAAGGTGCTCAGGGGGGAACGCCGCACCAGGCGGCCGTTGGTCTTCAGCCGTCCGGCGCGTTCGGCGATCCACGCCGCGCCGACCTTGTAGCGGCGCACGGGTACGCCGAGGTTCCGCATGATGGCGAGGAGCGTCCTGCGGTCCTCGGCGATCTCGGCCGCGATCGGTCCGAGGTCGCGGCCGAGCGGCGATCCGGCGGTCGCCCGTGCCAGATGGCGCACGCGTTCCACACCGGTGGTCGCCCCGGCCAGGTGGTCGTTCAGGTAGATGCCCAACAGGTCCGGGTCGATCGTGCGCGCGTCGTGGCGCGTGGCCGTGCCGGGATGGGTCCTGGTCATCGTCGCGTCGTCCTCCGCTCTGCTGCGGGCCGCGGCCGCGCCGCCGCCCGCCACGTCCGGCGCTTGCCCGGCGGCGTGGGTACGAAACGGCTGTGCGGGTCCCCCCGGCCGAGCCCCGGCACATCCGACACGGGCGCGCCGGGCAGTACCGCGCAGTACCCGCCGGGGGCCGTCCTCACCGTTGCGGCTCCTCCGTGCCGGGAGTGCGTGCCTTCCGCCGGCTCATCACCTCGTCGGCGACGGCCACCAGCGCACCGGGGGCGATCCGCTCCAGGTCGTCGAGGACCAGCGCCCAGCCGCCGAGGAACACGGCCCGGGCGGCCAGCCGGCGGGCGCGGGCGGGCTCCGACGGTTCCACCAGGGCGGCCAGGGCCCGCGCCCGCGCGCGGCGGTGGGGGATCGTGTGGGCCAGCTGCTCGGCCCGCTCCGGCTCGCCCTGGCGGGCCAGCGCAGCGGCGACATCGATGAGTGCCTCGCCCCGCCCCCAGCGGTCGGGTATCGCGGGGACGAGGGCCTCGGCCCGGGCCGTCTCACCGCTCCGCGCGAGCTCGCCGACGACCGCCATCAACGCCCGGCTCCGCGCCCGGGGGTCGGCCAGGGCATGAGCGAGGGCCTCGGCCCGGTCCGTGTCCCCGGACCGGGCCAGCGCCTCGACGACTTCGGCCGTCCGCGCCGACCGCAGACCGGGTTCGACGATCCGGTCGGCGAGTGCCACGGCCCGCTCGAGCTGCCCGTGCCGGGCCAGCAGCAAGGTCATGGCCTCCCGCAGCGCGAAGCTCTCGAAGCCGACGTCGCGGCGGAGCAGTTCCTCGGCCCGGTCGGCCACGGCGAGGGCCACCTCTCGGTCGGCGCTCCCGGCGATCGCCTCCACCAGCTCGGGCACGATCCTCGCGTCGAAGTGCGGGCTGGGCCGGGCGCGGATCGTGAGACACAGGACGTCGGGGTCGGCGTCACGCTCCGCCGCCACCACCGCCGCCTCGGCCTCCTCGGCCGCCCTCGCGGCGGCGCCACGGGCCACGCTGCGCAGCACGGCGTCGAGGCGGTCCAGGTCGCCGGCGCGGGCCTCGGCGGTCAGCACCGCGACGAGGAAGGCGCGCTGCCCGACGCCCTCGCGGCCCGCACGGCGGACGAGGTCCTCCACGCGGTCGGCGAAGGTGCTCGCCAGCACGTGGTCGCCGGCGGTATGCGCGATCTCCATGGCCGTCACGAGCACGGCCCCCGACTCCGCGCCACGGCCGGCGCACTCGTCGGCCCTGGCCGCGTATCCGAGCGCGGTCCGGAAGTCACCGCCGTCCGCCACCGCCTTCGCCAGCCCGGCCCAAGCGCGCGGCCAGTTGTGCGGATAGCGGACCGTCCGGGCCAGGCGGGCGGCACCCTCGTGGTCACCGGCGCGTGCCACCGCCGCGATGTGGTCGACCAGTGCGCTGTCCCGCAGTGCGCGGTCGGTCAGCGACTCGACGAGCGCCAGAGCACCGTCCAGATCCCCGCCCTCGCCAGCCGCCCGCACCAGGCGGACGAGATCCGCTTCCGGCCCGGACCGACCCGCGCCCGACCGCACCAGCTCGACCGCCCGGGCGAGATGACCGGCGCGCACCAGCGCCGCCGCCAGGTCCCGGTCGCTCCTCCCGCCCGTGTCCTGGTGCGCCGCCAGCCGCAGGACCGTCAGCAGGCAGGGGGCGAACCCACTGCGCAGCAGGCCCGGGTCACTGCTGCCCCGCGGAGCCGGGCCGAGGCGCTGGTCCGTGAACCTCGTCCAGTAGAGCTGCTGACCCCACTGGGCCAGTCCCTTCAGCATGCGAGCCCCCCGCCGATCGACCGCTTCTCCTGCCGCGCGAGGCGGCCCGCCCCCCGGACCGGACACGATAGTCCGCCGCCCGGCTCCGCCGCTGCGTGCGCGACGGAGCCCCGGCGCCGACGGGTCCACGGCTGCGCGACGGTACGGCGGAAGCGGTGCGTCGACACCCGCGGGGCCGTCCGTCGGGCGGTCAGAGTGCGGCCTCCTGCTCCCGGACACCTCGTGGGGCGCGCCCGGCCGCCTGGAGCAGGCGCGACGGGAGATAGGCCGACCGGACGTGGACGGCCCACCCGCGGGTGCGGCGGGCGTGGCAGGCGAGGCCGAGGATGTCCAGGCTGAGCGCGGCACCGGTGTCGGTGGCACGGTCGGCGACGGAGTGGTGGTCGCGGTGAGCTTCCAGGGCGTCCAGCAGGGCGAGGTTGAAGCTGGTCTCGTCGCCCTTGACCAGTTGCGAGAAGAGGACGACCGGGGGCGGGAGGAAGCCCTGGTCCGTGGTCCGCTCCAGCTCCCGCAGGGCCCGCTCGGTGGCCGGGAGCGGGTCGGCTCCGCGCAGGTGGTCGTGCAGGGCGGTGCGGTACGAGGCGAACGGGTAGCGGTCCTCGGCGGCGATCGTCGGACCGGCCAGGACGAGCGGTTCGAGGTCCTCTGAACTACCGGTGATCAGGGCGAAGGACAGGGCCGTCTCCCAGAAGGCCGGGCCGAAGTGCCTGTCCCGGCGGGCGGGGAAGCGCAGCGTCCGGCCGTCGATCGTCACCTCGGCCTCGGTGCCCGGCTCGGCGAGGGCGACCCGGAACACGGCGGCCCCCAGCTGGGAGCCGAGCCGCAGGTTGGCGAGCAGGGCATCGGTGGCGTCGGCGGACTCCGAGGCACGCGCCGACAGGAGGCGGCTCTGGTGGCGCAGGGCGCCCGTGAGCTCCCACGCGTCCAGCGGCTCGCCCTCCTTCGGCGTGATGGCCTCCAGAGTGCGCCGCTCGAACCGCGCCACGCTGTCCGGGCCGAGCGGCCGGGCCGGGCTCGGCCGGTCGAGGTCGACGGGGCCTGCGGCGAGGAGTGCCACGGCGTCGGGACGCGGGTCGCGGCCCAGTGCCCGGACCCGCGGGCCGGGGGTCTCGAAGCCGGTGACCAGGGCGTGGGGGAGGTAGTCGGTGTCGACCGCCGGGGTCCAGCCGTGGGTGCGGTACGCGAGGGCGGCGAGGGCGATCGGGACGAGCGGCAGGAGGCCGGCGGGGCCGGTGCCGTGCGGGCCGTCCTGGAGGAGTGTGAGGAGGGCGGCGTCGAAGGCGTCGCGGTCCCCGTCGGTCACGGCGCGCAGCGCGCGCAGAGCGGGCTGCGGTTCGGTGGAGGTGGGGGTGGGGGCAGCGGCGGAGGCGGCCTCCTCGAAGAAGTGGCCGACGAAGCCGTCGACGAGTTCGAGGGCGGGGGTGACCGGCTCGTCGGGCATCAACTGCCGTGCCCAGCAGAAGGCTTCGCCGTGGGCGGAGACCTTGTCCGCGACGATCGCCAGGCAGAGGGCGTCGACCCACTCCTGGGCGGTGACGCGGTGACGGGGGTCGCGCTCCTGCCCGTACTCGGGGTCGTAGCCCATTCCGAAGTTCGGGTAGTCGAGGAAGACGCTGAAGCTGTCGTGCGGGTAGTAGGCGGCGAAGGAGACGGCGCCCGCGGCGGCCTCGGCGGCGTCCTTGAGGACGGCCTTGGCCTCGGGCGAGTCCAGATCGGGCCGGGTGGTGGAGAGGGCTCCGAGGTAGTCGAGGAAGGAGTCGGCGATCAGCTGCCACTCCGTCGTGGTCATCAGGCCGGCGCGGGAGTAGGAATGGACCTGCCTCCCGATCCGGTTCACGAAGTCCTCGCCGGCCTGCGCTACCCGCTCCGCGTCCACCTGGTGACGTTCGATCCGCACGGTCCTGCCCCCTTGATCATCGACTTGGACCCAGAGTAGGCAGTGGGTCGGACACCGCGGTCCGCCGGCTCCCTCAGCACACCGTCCCCGGCCTCGTCACGGCCCGGTGAGGGGCGAGCGCCGGGCCCGACCCGCCCGGGGCGGTGATCACCACGGCGGTGGCGGCACGATCCTCCCCGCCGTCACGGGGCGCGGGGGTGTTTGCTGGAGGCATGTCCCTGATCGTCGGTACCTCGGGTTGGCAGTACGACGACTGGCGCGGGCTGCTCTACTCGGAGGGGACACCCAAGCGGCGCTGGCTGGAGGAGTACGCCGAGCGGTTCGCCACGGTGGAGAGCAACGCCGCCTTCTACCGTCTGCCCTCGCCGGACACCTTCGCCGACTGGCGCGCCCGAACCCCTGAGGGTTTCGTGTTCGCGGTGAAGGCCAGCCGCTACCTCACCCACATCAAGCGCCTGCGCGAGCCCGCCGAGCCGGTTCAGCGGCTGCTCGCGGCGGCCCAGGGCCTCGGGGAGCGGCTCGGCCCCGTACTGCTCCAGCTGCCGCCCACCCTGCGCGCGGACGCCGAGCTGCTGGACCGCTGCCTGGCCGCCTTCCCGGCGGGCGTGCGGGTCGCCGTCGAGCCGAGACACCCGTCCTGGTGGACGCCGGAGATCCGCGCGGTGCTGACCGCCCGGGCCGCCGCCCTGTGCTGGGCGGACCGGGAGTCACGCCCGGTCACCCCGCTGTGGCGGACCTGCGAATGGGGCTATCTGCGCTGCCACGCCGGTCGGGCCCGGCCCCGGCCGCGGTACGGGCGGCAGGCGCTGGCGGGCTGGGTGCACCGGATCGCCGACAACTGGGCGGACTCGGCCGAGGTCTTCGTGTACTTCAACAACGACCCGGGTGGCGCGGCGGTGCTCGACGCGAGCGCGTTCGCGGCCACCGCCGCGCGGGCGGGCCGTACCGTGACCCGGACACCGTAGCGCGTGGGCGATGCCCCGGAACGCGGCCGAGCGGTGGCCCCGGGGAACCCCCGAGATCCACCAGGCCCTCCGTCGCACCCGATGGACAACTTCTTGAATGATCGCATCAGTGGCCATCGCGGAGAGGCCCTCGCTAGGCTGGCGGCATGGCACTGCGCAACGCGATCATGTCGACCCTGTTGGAGGGCGAGGCATCCGGCTACGACCTGGCGAAGGCGTTCGACGCGTCGGTGGCGAACTTCTGGATGGCCACACCGCAGCAGCTGTACCGGGAGCTGGACCGGATGGAGGCCGAGGGGCTGATCAGCGCTCGGGTCGTCGAGCAGGAGCGGCGGCCGAACAAGCGGCTCTTCTCCCTCACCGAGGCCGGCCGCGCCGCGCTGCGCTCGTTCACGGCCTCGCCGCCGCGGCCGTCCGCGATCCGGGACGAGCTCCTCGTCCAGGTGCAGGCCGTGGACGCGGGCGACCCGGGCGCCGTGCGCGCGGCGCTGCTCGAACGCCTGACGTGGGCGCAGGCCAAGATCGACCGCTACGAGCGCCTGCGGACGCGTCTGCTGGAAGGGCGTTTCGAGGACGAGTATCTCGCCACGGCGGAACGGATCGGGCCGTACCTGACGCTGATGCGCGGGCTGTCGTTCGAGCGTGAGAACCGGCGCTGGTGCGAGCAGGCGCTCGCGGTCCTGGAGCGGCGCGTCACGGCGAGGTCGGCGTAGCACAGGCCGGGCTCCCGCTCGGAGATCGGCGGAATCCCGCACTCGGGCTCAGGCCGCGGACGCGCCCGGCACCTCGGCGGTGATCCGCTCGAACTGCGCGCCCATCGCGGCGGCGAGCGCCTGCGCGCCGGAGAGGGGGCGGACCATCACCGTGAACTCGTCGATCAGCCCGTCCTCGTCGAAGTGGAGGAAGTCGCAGCCGTGCACCTCGCGGCCGTCGACGGTGGCCCTGAAGACGAAGGCGCGGTCGCGGCCGTCGGTGCCGTTGATCTCGCGGACGTAGCGGAAGTCCTCGAAGACCCGAGCGGCACCGCGCAGGATCGCGGCGGTCATGGCCTTGCCGGGGTAGGGCTTGAAGGCGACGGGGCTGGTGAAGACGACGTCCTCGGCCAGGAGTGCCTCGATGGTGTCGTGGTCACCGGCCTCGACGGCTGCGCGGAAGGGGTGCACGGCGGGCTCCATAGTCAACGAATTGAGTATCTGCTGCGCGCGAGCCTAGTCTCGTGACCATGCGCTGTCGAGGGTGCGGCGAGCTCCGGTCGCGAGGGCGCGAGGAGTCCCGCCGGAGGGGCGGCGGGCCACCGGACGGAGACCGCCGGTGACGTTGCCGATCCGGACGTGCGCGGCCGGGTCGGAGACCTGGGTTGCGCCACGGTGGACCGCTCGGCGCCGGACATGGGATGCATGAGGGGCGACACGGCCCGGGCGAGATCGGCCGAGCAGCGGATGTCGAGGGGCTTTGCGGGTTCCGCCCCCTGCCAAAGTCTCAAGTTCGGCCCATCCATGGGATGTTCAGTGGGAGAACACACGTGATATCTCTACGAGTGCACGTGGCCAAGGGTCATCGATGTCAGCGTTCACAGCTGCTCCGGCCAGGAGCAGGGCCGCCACCCCGGCGGGCACGGCGAGGCAGGGCACGGCAGGGCTCGTTGACCGCTACGGTGACCGGATCACCCCTGAACGAGGACCACATGACTGAGTCGAACCTCGTCGTGCTGTCGGCCGGTGACGCGGCCCTCGCGCTCGACGTCACCGGACCCGACATCCCCCGGGTGCTGCACTGGGGCGCCGATCCCGGCTTCCGCGCCGGCGATGCCGCGCAGGTGCTCGACGCCGTGGGCCGGACCTCGCGCCACCAGGCCGGGAGCCTGGTGCCCGGTCAGGGGCAGGGCTGGTTCGGACGCCCGGCCCTGACCGGGCACCGCGACGGCCGGGTCCGCCCCCCGCGGTTCGAGCTCGCCGAACCGGTCGGCGTGCGCGCCGACGAGGGCCGCGGCGGCGCCGTCCGCGTGCGGGCCCTGGACCGTGGCGCGGGGCTCGCACTGGACACCGAGCTGCAGATGACGGAGCACGGGGTGGTGCGGCTGCGCCACGCCCTGACCAACACGGCGGCGGACACCTACACCCTGGACGTGCTGGCGTGCGTGCTGCCGGTACCCGCCCATGCCGTGGAGCTGCTGGACTTCGCCGGACGCTGGGCCCGTGAGCGCTCCCCGCAGCGCGCCCCGCTGCGGCAGGGCGTGTGGTCGCGCGAGAGCCGCCGGGGCCGCACCGGCTTCGATGCCGGGCTGCTGCTCGCCGGCACCGGGGGTTTCGGCTTCCGGCACGGCCAGGTCTGGGGCGTGCACTCCGCCTGGAGCGGCAACCACGTCCAGTACGCGGAGCGGCTGGCCGACGGGACGACCGTCCTCGGTGGCGGCGAGCTCCTGGACGCCGGTGAGATCCGACTGGCCGAGGGCGAGTCCTACCAGACCCCGTGGGTGTACTTCGCGACCGCCGGGACGGGCCTGGACGGTATCAGCCGCGGCTTCCACGACATGCTCCGAGCCCGGCCCCGGCACCCGGCCACCGCCCGGCCGGTCACCCTGAACATCTGGGAGGCGGTCTACTTCGACCACGATCCCGAGCGGCTGCACGCCCTCGCACGCACCGCGGCGTCGGTCGGCGTGGAGCGGTTCGTCGTGGACGACGGCTGGTTCCGCCACCGCCGCCACGACCGGGCCGGCCTCGGCGACTGGTACGTCGATCGGGAGGTGTGGCCCGACGGACTCCGTCCGCTCGCCGACCACGTCCACGGGCTCGGCATGCAGTTCGGTCTCTGGTTCGAGCCAGAGATGGTCAACCCCGACTCCGACCTGGCCCGCGCCCACCCCGACTGGCTCCTCGCCGACCCCGAACGCCTCCCGTTCGAGCAGCGCAACCAGCACGTCCTGGACGTCGCGCACCCCGGCACCTACGCCTACCTGCTGGACCGGATCAGCACCCTGATCGGGGAAGTGGGCATCGACTACCTCAAGTGGGACCACAACCGCGACCTCGCCGACGCCGTCCACGACGGCCGACCCGGCGTGCACGCGCAGACGACTGCGGTCTACCGGCTCCTGGACGAACTGCGCGCCCGCCACCCCGAGCTGGAGATCGAGTCCTGCTCCTCCGGCGGGGCCCGCGCCGACCTCGGCATCCTCGACCGCACCGACCGGATCTGGGGATCGGACAACATCGACCCGATCGAACGCCAGGCCATCCAGCGCTGGACCGGTCTGCTCCTGCCCTACGAGCTGATCGGCTCCCACGTCGGCTCCGCCCCCGCCCACATCAGCCACCGCGACACCGGACTCGCCTTCCGCTGCGCCACCGCCCTGTTCGGCCATGCCGGCATCGAGTCCGACATCTCGGGTTGGTCGAAGGACGACCTGAGCGCGCTCACCGCCTGGGTCAGCGCCTACAAGCAGCTGCGGCCGCTGCTCCACGGCGGCGACGTCGTCCGCACCGACCACCCGGACCCCGCCGCCTGGGTCCACGGCGTCGTCTCCCGGGACCGCGCCCACGCCGTCTTCGCCTACGTCCAGTTGGACACCTCCGTCGCCGAGAACGGGGCGCCCGTACGGCTCCCCGGCCTGGAGCCCGCGGTCCGCTACACCGTGCGCGTGCGCCCCGAGCTCTCCTCCCCCGAGCACACCTGGCCCGCCTGGGCACGGCGGACGACCGCGCTCACCGTGACCGGCCGGTACCTGGCCCAGGTCGGTCTGGCCGCTCCGCACCTGGCCAACCGTCCCGGCCAGGCGCTGGTGGTCGAAGCACAGGCACAGCCGACCGCCGCGCGGGAGTGATCCCCGCCCACCGGGCCGGGACCGCGCACCGCCGCCGCGCCGGACGGGAGGCCTCCCCCGCCACCGAGCCGGGCGGGAGGCGTCCCCCGTACCACCGGCCGTTCCCCGGCGCCTCCGGGAAGTCGGCGGCGGGGCGGCGGTACCAGAGGGTTTCCGCACGAGGCTGCCGGGCCTGCGTCGGCCCGGGGTCCGTCCGGTCGGGCGGCCCGATGCCCGTCCCGGGGTCGTGCGGGCCGGAAGAAGGCGGTCAGGGGCCGACACCGGCGGCGCCGTGGCGGCCGCCGTCCTGAAGGGGGTGTCCGCATGCCAGGGCTCCTCGGTCACGGTTCGGGCAGCCCGTAGGCCCGGACCGCCGTGCGGCCGAAGACCTGGGCCCGCTCCCGGGGATCGAGTCCGTTCGTCAACCACGCTCCGCGCACGGGGCGGCGGGGACGCGCTCTCCTCCGGCGAGGTGGTCGCGCAGCCAGCGCTCGGTGGTGCTGACGTGCATCAGGGCGGCGGCCTGGGCGAGGTTCGGGTCGCGGGCGACGAGGGCCTGGTGGATCGCCTCGTGCTCGGCGAGGGTCCGCCCCGCCGCGTCCGCGTCGGCCAGGCCCCGCCAGGCCCGGGCGCTCAGGGTGCGTCCGGAGATGTGCTCCAGCAGCGTGGCCAGGGTCTCGTTGCGGGTGGCGCAGGTCACCGCGCGGTGGAACGCCGCGTCGTGCTGGAGCAGCAGTTCGACGTCGTCCCGGGCGTCCCGCATGGCCGTCAGGTGCCGTTCCACCTCGGCGAGGTCCTCGTCGGTGATACGGGTGGCGGCCAGCGCGGTGGCGACCGGCTCGAACAACCTGCGCACCTCGGTGAGTTCCAGGACGGTGTCCCCCTGGAGCAGTTCGACCGCGCCCCCGAGACCCTCCAGCAGCAGGCCGGGCGCCAGGCTGGTCACGTAGGTGCCGTCGCCGCGTCGGATCTCCAGGACCCGGGCGACGACCAGTGCCTTGACCGCCTCGCGCATCAGGTTCCGGGACAGCCCGAGCTCGGCCGCGAGCTGCTGTTCGGGGGGCAGCTTCGCTCCGGGGGGCAGCTCGCCCTCCCTGATCATCCGGCGGATCCGGGCGATTGCTCTGTCAGTCAGGGACACGGCGCCAACGTAGCAGGTGGTCCCATGTCCTGGAAGGGAACGAGCTCTTCCGCCCGCGCCAACGAGCCTGTCCGGCCTGGTGGTTCTCCGATCGCCCTGGACGTATCCGGGGTGCCCGGGGCCGGATCCATCCCATCTGTCGGGCCGGAGGCGACGAGGACCGGCGGTGCGAGGATCCGCCCGGTCGCGCGCACGCGAACCACACGTGATCTCCGCAGAAGCCTCGCGCCGGGCCGGTGTCGCGTGCGGGGCAGTTCTGCGTAGGCTCCGCAGATCACCCGCCGCGGCACGCGGGCACCTACGGAAGAACGAATGAGTTACTGCACGCTCTGCCAACGGCATCTCAACGGCGCCCTCTCCTGCCCCGGCTGTGGACGGCCGAAGGAGGCGCTCCCCCAGCAGGACCCCGAACGCCCGGTCACGGACCCGCCCACCGCGGCTCCCGCGCCGCGGAGGGCCCGGCGCCGAACGACCCGGCGGCGCGGCGCCCGGCTCACGCTGGCCGCGCTCGGTGTGACGGCGGTCGGACTGGCCACCGCTGTGGTGGCCTTCGGCCAGGACGACGGCGAGGCGGTCCCGCTCACGTCGGGCGCTACGACGGCGTCCACGTCGACGGCCGCACCGTCCACCCGTGGGCCCGCGAGCGCTCCCGCAAGGGCGACGGCCGCGCCGGGTACGGCGAGCCCCCTGACGCAGCCGTCGGCCACCGGCGCCCGGCCCGGCGCGTCGAGGACGACGGCCACGCCGTCGCACGCCGCCCCGACCGAGCCGACCGCTCCCCGGCCGACGGCGCCCGCCACGGCGCCGCCCACCCGGCCGTCGCCCAGCCCGGCCGCTCCCACGGCAACGGCGACGCCTGCCTGCAAGCCGTTCCTGTTCTGGTGCGTCTGACCCCTCTCCGCCGTCCGTCGCGGGGAAGGGGGCCCGGCCGGCCGTGCCGCCGTCACGGTGAAACTTTCACCAGCGGGACCGGACCCACCGGCCGTATCGCCGGGGTGTGGCGGAGGGGCCTTGACTGCTCCTGGACAACCGACGGTCACTGATGCAGCGTCGACAGCCCGTCGAGAAGAGGTCCCATGCTGCCTTCCCGGTACTTGAAGTCCCGACTGCTCGCCGTGCTGCTGGCGATCGGCGCCGCGTTCGGGGCTAGCCTGTCCGTCGCTCCCCAGGCCGGCGCCGCCTCGTTGACCCGGATCACGGGATTCGGCGACAACCCGACCGACCTGCAGATGTACGTGTACGTGCCGAACGGCGTCAGGGCGCACCCGCCGATCCTGCTGGCGCTGCACGGCTGCCAGGGCTCCGGGCCCTACCTGTACTCCAGCACCGACTTCGGAGCGCTGGCCGACCGGTACGGGTTCATCGTCGTCTACCCCTCGACCAGCCCCGGCGGCAGTTGCTGGGACGTCTCGTCCGACCAGGCGCTGACGCGCAACGGCGGCAGTGACCCGGTCGGGCTGATGTCGATGATCAGGTACACGGAGCAGCACTACGGCGGGAACCCCGACGCCGTGTACGTCACCGGCGAGTCGTCGGGAGGGATGATGACGAACGTCATGCTCGCCGACTACCCGGACGTGTTCAGGGCGGGCGCCGCGTTCATGGGCGTGCCCTACCACTGCTTCCACACGGGCACCGTGCGCGGTTGGAACGGTCCGTGCGCCGGGGGCCAGGTCTCCATGACGGCGCAGCAGTGGGGCGACCTGGTGCGCCGTGCCGATCCCGGCTACACCGGGCGCCGCCCCCGCGTGCAGTTGTGGCACGGCACCGCCGACCCGATCCTGAACCACCGCGACCTCGGCGAGGAGACCAAGCAGTGGACGAACGTCCTCGGGGTGCGCCAGACCCCGTCGTCCACTGACACCCCGGCCACCGACTGGAACCGGGCCCGGTACGCCAACCGCTCCGGCGTCACGCAGGTCGAGACGTACAGCATCACCGGCGCCGGCCACCAGCTGCCCGTCAAGGGCACGCCGATGGCCGCCTACGCCGTTCACTTCATGGGGCTGGACGGCAGCGGCCCCGTGCGGGCCCGCAGCTGAACCGGCTTCGGAGCCGAGGGGCTTCCTCCGTCACGGGGTGCCGGCCGGTGGGAGGTCGTGGACGGTGACGGTCGGGTGGAGGTGGCGGGTGTGGTCGAGTGCTCGTGCCCGGCCGGTGAGGCGCAGCGGCACGGTGAGGCGGGGGTCGGTGCTGGAGGCGGAGATCCGCAGTTCCAGGGCGCCGGGTTCGACGATCCGCCGGCCGTCGCGGCCGGTGAAGGAAGCCAGGTCGGCGGGGAGGGCCAGCTCCACCCGGCAGGCGGCTCCGGCTGCCAGCGGGATCCGCCGGTAGCCGATCAGCCGCTGAACCGGCTGGACGACGGTTGCCACCGGGTCGTGGAGGTACAGCTGCACCACCTCGGTGCCCGCCCGCGGGCCGGTGTTGCGCAGTTCGAAGGCGAGCCGGAACACGCCGTCGGTGCCGGTCTCGGCCTCCCGCACCTCCGGGCCGGACCACGCGAACTCGCTGTAGCCGAGCCCGTGCCCGAAGCCGTAGGCGGGTGTCGGGTCGGTGCTGGAGACGCCGCCCGCCTGGGCCAGCCGGGCGGCCAGGTAGGTCGAGGGCTGGACCCCCGGGTGGGCGGGGACGGACACGGGCAGCCGTCCGGACGGGTTGACCCGCCCGCTGAGCACCCCGGCGAGCGCCTCCGTCCCGGCTTCCCCCGGGAAGAAGCACTGGACGATCCCGGCCGCCTCGGTGACGGCGCGCCCGAGGGCGTAGGGGCGCCCGGCCAGCAGGGTGACCACCACGGGCTTGCCGGTGTCCAGCACCGCGTCCAGCAACTGCCCCTGTCTCCCGGGTAGGTCGAGCGATGCGACGTCGCAGCCCTCGCCGCTGGTGCCGCGCCCGAACAGCCCCGCCCGGTCGCCGAGGGCGAGCACCACCACATCGGCCCGCTCGGCGGCCCGCACGGCTTCGGCGATGCCTGCGGTGTCCTCGCCGTCGACGGTGACTCCGCGCGCCGTGCACAGCTCGCTGCCGGGGAACTCGGCCGCCAGCGCCTCGCGCAGGGTGGGGAGTCCGATGCCGAGCGGGGTGTCCGGGTGCCGGCTGCCGACGTGCACGGGGAAGGAGTAGCAGCCGAGGACCGCCGTGGGTTCGTCGGCGTTCGGGCCGATCAGCGCGATCCGGGTGGGCTCGCCCAGCGGCAGCAGGCCGTCGTTGCGCAGCAGGACCACGGCCTGCTCGGCGAGTTCGGCGGCGAGCGCCCGGTTGGCGGGCCGGTCCAGGTCGACCAGGCCGCGCAGCGCCCGCGGTTCGCTCGGGTCCGCGTCGGCGAGGGCGGCCGGTACGGGCGACCAGTCGGCGTCCAGCAGCCCGAGTTCGGCCTTCTGGACGAGGACGCGGCGCAGCGCCCGGTCGATCAGCCGCTCCGGGGCGGTGCCCGAGACGACCGCGTCGAACAGCGGCTGTCCGAAGGTGTCGACGGTGGGCAGCTCGATGTCGACCCCGCTCTCCAGGGCCAGTGCGGCGGCGGCGGACCGGTCCTCCGCGACGCCGTGCAGGGTGTGGAGGAAGGCGATGCCGAAGTAGTCGGCGACGACCGTGCCGGTGAAGCCCCAGGTGTCCCGCAGCAGTCCGGTGAGCAGGGCCCGGTCGGCGGCGGAGGGCAGGCCGTCGGTGTCGGTGTAGGCGTGCATGACGGAGCGGGGGCGCCCTTCCCGCACGGCCATCTCGAAGGGCGGCAGGATCACGTCGGCGCGCTCGCGCGGGCCCATGGAGACAGGGGCGAGGTTGCGGCCGGCGCGGGAGGCCGAGTACCCGGCGAAGTGCTTGAGCGTGGCGATGATCCCGGCCGATTCCAGGCCCTGGACGTAGGCGGTCGCGATGGTGCCGACCAGGTACGGGTCCTCGCCGATCGTCTCCTCGACCCGCCCCCAGCGGGCGTCGCGGACCACGTCGAGCACCGGCGCGAGGCCCTGGTGCACGCCGACGGACCGCAGGTCGCGTCCGACGGCCGCGGCCATCGTCCGGACCAGCTCCGGATTGAAGGTGGCGCCCCAGGACAGCGGTACGGGGTACGCCGTGGCACCCCAGGCGGCGAAGCCGGCCAGGCACTCCTCGTGGGCGAGGGCCGGGATGCCGAAGCGGTTGGCGGCGGCGATCCGCTGCTGGGTGCGCAGCAGCGAGAGCGCGCCGAGCGCCGGGTCGACCGGGGCGGTGCCGAACGGCCGGGTCAGCTGGCCGAGCCCGAAGGGCAGGAGGGTGTCGAGGTCGGGTGGCGGCTCCATCTCGTGCTGGTGGGGCGCGACTTCCTCGCCGTCGGCGTCGGCGCCGACCCAGACGCCGACCAGTTGGGCGGTCTTCTCCCGCAGGGTCATCACGGCGATCAGGGCGTCGGCCCTGGCCTCCGGGGTGAGCGAGGTGTCCCGCCAGGCGGGTGCGGGCTCGGGGTTGCGGTGGTCGTTCACTTTCCTCCGACCCCCGTCAGGCCCTGGACCAGGGCGCGGCGGGCGAACAGGTAGACGATGAGGACGGGGAGCATGGACAGCACCACGGCGCTGAGCAGTCCGGGCACGTCCACGCCGTGTTCGGTCTGGAACTCGTACAGGCCGAGGGTGATGACCTTGGTGGAGTCGGACTGGGTGAGGATCAGCGGGAAGAGGAAGCCGTTCCAGGCCTGGAGGGCGGCGAAGACCGTGATCGAGGACAGTCCGCCCTTGGACAGCGGGAGCACCAGCCGGCGGAACACCCGTGCCGGGGACGCGCCGTCCATCGCCATCGCCTCGTAGAGCTCGGGGCCGATGTCGCGCATCGCACCGCTCAGCACCAGGGTGCAGACCGGCAGGCAGAAGGCCGCCGTCGGGAGGATGACGCCGATCAGGTGGTCGTACAGGCCGGTCTGGCTGATGACGTAGAACATCGGCACGATCACCGCCTGCGCGGGGATCGCCAGCCCGAGCAGGAACAGCCGGAACACCCAGCCGGTCGCCCGGCCGCGGGCGCGCACGATGGCGTAGGCGAGCGGCGGGACGACCAGCAGCACGATGGCGACCACACCGGCGGTGACGGTCAGGGTGTTGAGGAAGTCCTGGCCGAAGCCGTTCGACAGGTCCGTCAGGTAGTTCCGCAGGGTCCATCGGGCGGGCGGCTTCAGCGGGCCCTCGGTGGAGTAGTCGGAGCGGGTGCGGAAGGTGGCGATCAGCAGGACGTACAGCGGCAGGCCCACCAGCACCAGCCACACCAGGGAGCCGAACCCGGCCAGGACGTTGGGGCGTCGTCGCATCACAGGCCCTCCGCCGTGCCGCGCATCCGGTCGTAGCCGGAGAGCCGGACGACCGCGAGCGAGATCAGGGTGGCTACCACCACGAGGACCAGTGCGATGGCGGAGCCCACACCGAAGTCGAAGCCTTTGAAGGCCTTTTGGTACATGTAGTAGGCGGTGACGGTGGTGTCGGTGCCGGGGCCGCCCTGGGTGAGGATCAGCACCGTGTCGAAGGTGGTCAGTCCGCCGACCAACCACCATGAGGATCACCGAGGTGATGATCGTGTTGCGCAGCTGCGGCAGGGTGACGTGGAGGAACTGCCGTACCCGGCCGGCGCCGTCGACGGCGGCGGCCTGGTAGAGCACCTGGGGGATGGCCCGGGCGCCGCCCTGGTAGATCAGGGCGTGCAGAGGGGTGAACTGCCACACGCCGACGAAGGTGAGCACGCCGATCGCGCCGCCCTTGCCGCCCAGCAGGTTGCCGTCGCCGAACAACCAGGTGAGCTGGGCCGGCACGCCGAAGTTGGGGTCGAGGACGGCCCGCCACACCACCGAGACGGCGGTGGCCGAGAGCAGCAGCGGCACGAAGTAGACCGCCGAGAGGACGGCCCGGTTGCGCTGGTGTCCGGCGGCCCAGACGCCGAGCAGGATGCTGACCGGCGTCTGGGTCACCACGCCGAGGGCGGTGAGCAGCAGGGTGGTCCAGACGGACTGGAGCATCACCGGGTCGTGGAGCAGGGCGGTCCAGTTGTCCAGGCCGTTGAAGCGCGGTGTGCCGATGCCGTCCCAGCTGGTGAAGGAGAGCACGACGACCAGCAGCAGCGGTGTGAGCGCGAACATCAGGAAGAACACCGCCGCCGGCAGCGCCCAGAGGAAGCCCGGGCGGGTCGCCGCCGCCGCGCCCGGGCGCCCGGTGCGCGTCATGAGGTCGGCAAGGCCTGCATGGCCTTGATGAAGCCGTCGGCGTCGAGCCTGCCGTCGAAGAACTGCTGGACGGCGGTGTGCATGGGGGTCATGGCGCTCGGCGGGTACGCCTGGTCCCAGGAGAGCTGGAAGGAGGGGGCGGCCTTGACCAGCTCGTACTGGGCCTTGGAGTACCCGGGGCTGGCCGAGAGGTCGAGGAAGTTGACGGTACTGGTGGTGGTCGGCAGGTTCCCGATGGCCAGTTGGGCCTTCACGAACTCGTCGGAGTACATCAGTTTGAGGAAGGCCGCGGCGGCCTCCGGGTGCTTGGTCCTCTTGAGCACGGAGTAGAAGTTGTTGGTGTTGCCGACGACATCGGCCGGGTCGCCCTTGCCCCCGTTCAGGGCCGGGAAGCCGGTGTAGCCGAGGCCGGACTCGGCGAAGTCGGGGTTGGCGTCCTGCTGGGTGGAGTAGTACCAGGACCCCATCAGCTCGAAGGCCGCCTTGCCCTTGGCGACCAGGGCCGGGGAGCCGCCGTCGGTGAACTTGACGGAGTCGTAGTTGCTGCCGAAGGCACCAGCGGCGACCAGCTGTTCGAGGGTGGCCAGCGCCTTGCGGCTGTCCTCGCTCGCCCAGGCCTCGCGGTCGCCGCCGAGCGCCCGTTGGAACAGGCCGGGGCCGGCGATCCGGTCGTAGAGGTACTCGAACCACATCAGGGTGGGCCACTGGTCGCCGCCGCCGAGCGCGATCGGCGTGATGCCCTTGGCCTTCAGGGCCCTGGTGGCGGCGACCAGGTCGTCCCAGGTCTTCGGCGGGGTGAGCCCGGCCTCCGCGAGCACCTTCTTGTTGTGGAACAGCAGCACCGGCTGGGTGCCGCGCATCGGCACCCCGTACGGCTTGCCGTCCACCACCGCCGAATTGAAGACCGAGGGAAGGAAGTTGTCCTTCAGGCCCGGGTCCTTGGCGATGAAGTCGTCCAGCGGCAGCAGCAGGCCCGCCTTGACGAACGGCCGGATGGAGCCTCCGCCCCAGTTGAAGAAGACGTCGGGGGCCCGCGGCGTGTTGATCACGGTCTGGAGCTTCTGCTGGTAGTCCGCGCCGGGGATGGTGTCCAGCACGGCCTTGACCTTGGAGGTCTTGTTGAAGGTGTCGACGAGTTGCTTCTCGACCTTGTTGGCGGCGTCACCGTAGACCAGCACGTGGATCGTGCCGTCGCCGGAGTCGGAGGAGGAGCCTCCCGAGCCGCAGGCGGCGGACGTCCCCAGGACGAGTGCGGTGACCGCGGTGACCGCGGCGACTCTCGATCGCATATCCTGCCCTCTGTTTCGAATGTTTCGAGCAAGTTGCCGAATGTTCTGCGAAACCTAGATCCGCGGTGACCGTCCGTCAAGAGCCCCGACGGGATCGGCCCGCGACTCGTCCGGGGGGCTAGCATCCGTGCGGTACGGCCACCCGCGGCCGTCCCGTACAGCCATCCACGACGGAGTTCGCCCAGCAGGGGCAGTGCAGGAGGAACCCGTGACCAGAGCGGCCACGCTCGCCGAGATCGCGCAGGAGGCCGGAGTCTCCGCGCCGACTGTTTCGAAAGTCCTGAACGGGCGCGCCGACGTCGCGCCCGCCACCCGGGAGCGGGTGGAGGAACTGCTGCAGCGGTACGGCTACCGGCGGCGGCGCGGCAACCGCCGGGCCAGCCCGCTGCTGGAGCTGGTCTTCCACGAGCTGGAGAGCGCCTGGGCCGTGGAGGTGATCCGGGGCGTCGAGAACGCCGTCCGGGAGGAGGGACTGAGCATCGTGCTCTCCGAGTCCGCCGAACGGCACGGCCCCGGCCAGTCCTGGGTGGACGGGGTGCTCGCGCGGCGCCCCACCGGTGTGGTGCTGGTGCTGTCCGACCTGGACCGCTCGCTGCGCGAGCAACTGGCCCGCCGGGACATCCCGTTCGTGGTGTTGGACCCGGCCGGCGACCCCGGCCAGGACGTGCCCGCCGTCGGCACCACCAACTGGGACGGCGGCCTCGCCGCCACCCGGCACCTGCTCGACCTCGGACACCGCCGGATCGGCCTGATCGGCGGCCCCGCCCGGATGATGTGCAGCCGCGCCCGGGCCGGCGGCTACCGGGCGGCGCTCGACATGGCGGGCATCCCGTACGACGCGGACCTGGTCCGCGAGGGCTCCTTCCACCACGAGTCCGGACGCCTGCTCGGACTGGAGCTGCTCGGCCTGCCGGATCGGCCGACCGCCGTGTTCGCCGGGAACGACCTCCAGGCGCTCGGCCTGTACGAGGCCGCCCGTGAGCTGGGACTGCGCATTCCGGAGGATCTCAGCGTGGTCGGCTTCGACGACCTGCCGCTGGCCCGCTGGGTCGGGCCGCCCCTGACCACCGTGCGCCAGCCGCTGACCGAGATGGCCGAGGTGGCGACCCGTCTGGTGATCGACCTGGCCCGCGGGGTGCAGCCCGGCACGCTCCGGGTGGACCTGGCCACCAGCCTGGTCCAGCGCAGCAGCACCGCCCCGCCGCGAACGGCCGTCCCCGGCCAGGCGGGGCGTGGTTGACGGGCGGTCGGGCCGGTCGGGCGGTCCCGGTCGGGCGGTCCCGGTCGGGCGGTCCCGGTCGGGCGGTCCCGGTCGGGCGGTCCGGGCCGTCGAGCCGGCCGGGCCGTCGGGCGCCCGGGCCCCGGGACCGCGAAAAGCGAAAAGGGGTGCGGCCGGCCGGCCGGGGAACCCGGCGCCGTCCGGCCGCACCGCACCGCTCGGTCAGCCGAGGGTCCACTGCTGGTTGCTCCGGCCGCTGCAGGTCCACAGCTGGGCCAGGGCGCCGTCGGCGGTGGAGCCGCCGGACACGTCCAGGCACAGACCGGACTGGACGCCCCTGACGGTGCCGTCGGTGTTCACGTGCCACTGCTGGTTGACCTGGCCGTTGCACGGCCAGACGACCACCTTGGTGCCGGGAGCCGTGCCCTGCCCGGAGGCGTCCAGACACATCCGGCTCGCGTCGCCGTACACGCTCAGCTGGTCGGCGGAGGTGTGCGTCCAGATCTGGTTGGTGCCGCCCCAGCAGCTGTAGACCTGCACCTGGGTGCCGGCCGTGGTCGAACCGTTCGGCACGTCGAGGCACTTGCCGGCACCGACCGCGCGCAGCTCGCCCGTCGTGCCGCCACCGCCGCCGGTGCTCGAACCGCCGAGGGCGGAGAGCGCCGCCGCGAAGGCCGGCTTGGGCCGGTCGTTGTCGTCGTACATGGTGGCGGCGCCGTACCCGGGGAAGGTGCCGGGGATCCAGGAGTGCGCGTCGTCCACGCCCCACTGGCTCACACCCACGCAGCGGGAGACGGCCAGGCAGGCCCGCACCACGGCGGCGTAGTCGGCGGCCTGCTGCTGGAGGGCGCCCGCGGAGGCTGGCAGCTGGATCCGGTCGTCCAGTTCGGTGACGGCCACGTCCAGGCCCAGGTCCGCGAACCGCTGCATGTCGGCCCGCAGGTCGGCGGGGACCTGGCCGACGACGAAGTGGCTCTCGAACCCGATGCCGCCCAGCGGCACGCCCTGGGCGAGCAGCGACCGGGCGAGGCTGTAGAGCGCATCGCTCTTCGCGTTCACGCCCTCGATGTTGTAGTCGTTGATGTAGAGCTTCGCGGCCGGGTCGGCGGCGTGCGCGGTGCGCAGCGCGTCGGCGAGGTAGTCCGCTCCCATCGCCCGGTAGAACGCGTCCGGGACGAGGGAGCCGTCGCCGTTGAACGGCTCGTTGATCACGTCCCAGGCATAGACCTGCCCCTTGTAGTGGGTGGCCTCCGCGGTGATGTGCGCCTCCATGGCGGAGCGCACCTGGTTCAGCGGCAGGTTCGTCATCCAGCCGGGGAGCTGGTTCTGCCACACCAGGTTGTGGCCGCGCACCCGCGTGCCGTGCGCCCGGGCGAACTGCACGAGCTGGTCGCCCGGCCCGAAGTCGTACGAGCCGGGGGACGGCTCGGTGGTCTCCCACTTCATCTCGTTGGTCGGGGTCAGCGCGTCGAACTGCGCCCCGACGACGGCGGTTTCCCCGCCGACACCGAGGTCGCCGTCCGACAGGGCGGTGCCGAAGTACCGGCCGCTCGCTTCTGCCGCCGCCTTCAACGTGCTGCCGGCCGCCGCGGCCGGGGTCGTCGCGGCCAGCGCGCCGGCCGCGAGAACCAGCGCCAGGACCAGTGCGGCGGTCCAGGCACGGTGAATTCCGATCAGGGTCCTTCGAAGAGGCATGGTCGCCCTCCAGCGTCGCTCCAGGGGGACGTGCGCACCCGCACCGTCGGCGGGTCGTGGCGCACGAGCGATGACGGCGGTGGGGCCGTCGGTTCGGGGAACGGAAGCGCTGCGGCGGTCGTCCGGCGACGGCGCCCGGGTGGGTTGCGCTTCCGTGGCTAGGTAACTCGGAGTGCACGGGGCTCGTCAATACGTGTTTGAATGTTTCGATGATGTTTCGGAAACGCCCGCCGAAGCGCGGCCGATTCCGGCCGGAGGTTGCCGGGTTTCCTGGACAGGTGCCTTCCCCTGCACGCGCCTGCGGCCCCGGCTCCGCGGCGGTGCGCGGAACCGGGGCCGGGATCGGGGCGCGGGCGGGCGGGCCCGGCCGGGCGGGCCGCTCAGCTGCCCGGGTTCACCGTCGGGAACAGCTGGGCGAAGGTGTCGAAGGCGGTGGCGATGTCCGCCTCGGCCCAGAACCGGTGGTAGTTGAACACCGGTGCCGCGCCGCCGTCGAGGTACGCCTGCACCTTGGACCACTGCGGGTCCTTGGTGTACCAGGGCCGGATGGACAGGAAGGTGTTGCTGGCCGAGCTGATGCTGGTGCCGTCTGGGTAGCTGCCGGTCCAGCCGGAGGGGACGTACAGTCCCTGGTGGGTGGACGGCGAGTACGGCTGGGTGAAGCGGCTGTAGTCGGGGCGGGCCTCGGCGGCCGAGTAGCCCAGGCGGTCGGTGTACTTGGCGTGCAGGGTGTCCAGGATGTTCTGGGCGAACTTCCGGGCGCCGCTGCTACCGGACTTGGCGGCGTAGTACGCGAGGGTCTTGGCCAGCGAGCCGGCCACGCCGACGTCGGTCGCGGTGCCGCTCGCGGTGACGTGCAGGCCGGTGTTGCCTCCGGGGCTGGTGGCGTTCCAGGTGTCGGGCGCGCCGGTCCAGCTGAGCTTGTCGGGGGTGGTCAGGGTGCCGGTGGCCGGGTCGGCGCGGGAGACGGACACCGCCCACGGGACCCACTTGTCGAGGATGGCCTTCGCCCGGGTGTCGCCGGTGGCGTAGTAGTACTCGGCGAACCGCTCCATCGACCAGGTCTGGAAGCCGAACCACTGGTTGGAGGCCGGGTCGTGGTACTCCGGCTGCCAGTCGTAGTACAGGCCGTAGAAGGTCGGGTCGCCCGCCGGCGGTGCCGCGTCGTCACCGTAGTTCCCGCCCCAGCTGTTGGTGGCGCCGCCGGCGATGCCGCCCTCGCCGGACTGCAGCCACTGGAAGAACTGCAGCTGCTTGTCCAGGCTGCCCGCCCAGTCGGTGGCGCCGCTCGGCGAGAGCGGCTTCAGGGCCGGGTCGTTGGCGAGCGCCCAGGCCGCCATCGGGTTCTGGTAGCCCTGGTGGGCGGCGGAGCCGGAGATCCGCCAGGACCAGCTGCCGTCGGCCGCCCCGCCCCAGGCGAAGTACCACGTCATCAGGCCGAGTTGCTCGTTCGCCTTGGAGGTGCCGCCGGGGCAGGTGGTGGAGCCCAGGCAGTTGCCCGCCTGCTTGAAGTACTTGTCGTAGAGCGAGTAGCGCAGGTAGTCGCCGAGCTTGGCGGCCTTGGACAGGGTCGCGGTGATGGCCGCGCTCCTGCCCTGCGCCTTGGCGAACTGCTCCGCCCAGTAGGCGACCTGGACCAGCCGGGCGTCCGCGTCGGGCGCGTCGGTGTACTTGTACTGCTTGCTGAACGACCCGCCGCCGTCGTTGAACAGGCTGAGGAAGCCGGAGCCGCTGCTGCCGTACTTGAAGACGTCGCAGTCGGGCTGGGGCACGGTCTCCCAGACGGACTCCTCCGGGCCGCGCTGGAAGGTGTTGATCAGGCTGGGCTTGCTGGTGCCGTCCTCGCACTGCCCGAAGCCGTACTTGTTGTCGGTGTCCAGCAGCCAGGCCGGGGCGTACACGTCCGGGCTGCCGTAGGCGGTGTTCAGCTCGGCGGACAGCGGGTCGGTGCCGACCGGCACGTTGGCGTTCAACTTGACCGGGTACTGGTCCGGTTGGGCCTTCTCCGGACCGTACTGGCCGGGCTTGGCCGGGTTGTAGGTGCTCTGGCCGGGCTGTTGGGCGTGGCTGGGGATCAGGTTCGTCTCCAGGCTGGTCCAGGCGTTGTTGAAGCCCGTCCAGTCGCCGGTGACCCGCCCGTAGTCGGCTTCCAGCCACAGCCAGTAGCTGTAGGTCTCGGAGGTGGTCTCGTGGCCGTAGTCGGGCGCTTCCACCACCAGGGTCTCCACCGCGTGGTAGGGGATGCCCTGCGGGCTGAAGTACCCGTTGGCCGGATTCTTGATCTTGCTGTACAGGTCCAGGAAGTACTGGTCGTAGCCCGAGGTCCGGGCCGCCTCGGTCACCGTGACGGCGCCGGATCCGAAGCCGGCCGCGGCAGCGGTGAAGGTGGCGGTGCCGCCGACCTGGGCGGCGTCGGTCCCGGCCGCGACGGTGACGGTCTGCGGGACGTTCCAGTTGGCGGGGGTGAAGGTGAGGGCGGCGCCGGAGGTCACGCTCAGGTCCGGGTCGCTGCCCGAACGGGCCACCGTCACCGTGGTGTCGGCGGTCGGCGCCTGGGACAGCGCGACGGTGAAGGTGCCGGTGCTCCCCTGCTGGACGGCGAGCGAGGCGGGGCTGACCACGACGCTCGGACCGGCCACCTTGATCGCGACCGGGCTAGAGGTGGTGGTGGCACCGGCGTCGTCGGTGGCAACGGCCGTGATCGAGTAGTCGCCCGCCGCCACGTTCGCCCACTTGACGGTGTAGGGCGCGGTGCTGCTGGTGCCGATCAGGGTGTTGCTGCCGGCCGAGGTCGAGGCGTAGAAGTCGACCTTCGAGACGGTGCCGTCGGCGGCGGCCGCGTCGGCGGACAGCGTCACGGTGGAACCCGGGGTGAAGGTCTGCCCGGCGGCCGGGGCGGTGAGCGAGACGGTCGGGGGCTGGTGGGCGCCGCGGCAGGGGGTGCCGTTGAGGGTGAAGGCGGTGGGGGCGGTGTTGGCGCCGTTGTAGGAGAAGTTGGCGCTGGTGGTGTAGGCGGCGCCGGGGTTGATGGTGGGGGCGTAGCCGGGGTTGGTGACGGTGACGGCCTGTCCGGTCTGGCTCCAGGTGCCGTTCCAGCCGTTCTGGAGGGTCTGGTTGCCGGTGTAGGAGTAGCCGAGGGTCCAGCCGTTGATGGGGGTGGCGCCGGTGTCGGTGATGGTGAGGTTGGCGGTGAACCCGCTGCCCCAGTCGTTGACGGCGTAACTCACGCCGCAGGACAGCCCGGTGGCCGCCGCAGCGGGTGCGGTGAGGGCACCGCCCGCCGCGCCGATCAGGGCGAGTGCGGTGGCCGTCGCGGTGATGGTGGGCCGGTCGCCCCTGCCGTGCAGGGCTTTGCGTCGCATGCGCGTCCTCCAGATGGGTGGGGTACCGCCGCGCGGACCGGGGGTGCGCGGCGGACGGAGGTGTTGCGACATCGTGGGGGTGCGGGCCCGGCATGGGAAGCGCCCACAGGGCCCGGCAGGGCCGGCCGACGGGCCCGCCGGGGCCGCACCACGGCGGCGACCAGCGCGGAGCCGGGCCCCGGGGCGGTGGGCCGCCCGGATCGGCGGCGTGTAAGTTACAGCGTCTTCTGGGAGCGCTCCCGCCGCTATTGACGCCGTTTCTCGGGTCCTGGCTTGATGTGAAGGGATCGCTGCGCCCGGAGTGGGCGCGTTCCCACTCGAACAACCGCGATCCCGTCAGGAATCCCCACCCATCGGAAAGGACCCGGACGTGCCTCATCCCGTCCTGCGTCGGCTCCGCACGGCAGCGGCCGCCACGCTGTTCGGCGCCACCGGCCTGCTGCCGAGCATCGGTGCCGCCGCCCCCGCGCACGCGGCGCCCGCCCCGGCGGCCGCCGTTCACGTCACCAACCCGTTCGCCGGTGCCACCGGCTACCTCAACCCCGACTTCGCGGCCGAGGTCAAGGCCCAGGCCGCGGCCGACGGCGGCACCCTGGGCGCTCTGGAGTCCCAGGTCGCCGCCAACCCCACCGCCGTCTGGATGGACCACATCGGCGCGATCGCCGGCGACGCCACCCACCTCGGCCTCCAGGCCCACCTGGACCACGCACTCGCCCAGCAGCAGCAGGGAACCACGCCGGTGGTGTTCCAGGTCGTCATCTACGACCTGCCGGGCCGGGACTGCGCCGCGATCGCCTCCAACGGGGAACTCCCCGCCACCGCAGCCGGGTTGGCCACCTACGAGGCACAGTACATCGACCCGATCGCGGCCCTGCTCGCCAACCCGAAGTACGCCGGCATCCGGATCGCGGCCGTCATCGAGCCGGACTCGCTGCCCAACGCCGTGACCAACCAGTCCAAGCCGACCTGCGCCACCGCCACCCCGTACTACGAGTCGGGCATCGAGTACGCGCTCAACAAGCTGCACGCGGTCCCCAACGTGTACAACTACCTGGACATCGGCCACGCGGGCTGGCTCGGCTGGTCCAACAACATGGTTCCGGCGGGCAAGGAGTACGCCAAGGTCGCCCAGGCCACCACCGCCGGGTTCGCCAGCATCGACGGCTTCATCAGCGACACCGCCAACACCACGCCGCTCACCGAGCCGTTCCTCACCAACCCCGACCTGACGGTCGGCGGCCAGCCGCTCAAGTCGGCGAACTTCTACCAGTACAACCCCGCGTTCGACGAGTACCACTACGACGCCGCGATGTACTCCACCCTGGTGTCCAACGGGTTCCCGAGCAGCATCGGCATGCTGGTCGACACCTCGCGCAACGGCTGGGGCGGTGCCGGCCGGCCCACCGCGCTCGACTCCACCCCCACCACGGTGGACGCGTACGTCGCAGCCAACAAGGTCGACCGGAAGCCCTTCCGCGGCGACTGGTGCAACGTGAACGGCTCGGGCATCGGGGAACGTCCGCAGTCCCTGCCGTACGGTGCGGGCAGCCCGATCATCGCGTTCCTCTGGGTCAAGCCGCCGGGCGAGTCGGACGGCGACTACCCCGACGCCTCCCACCCCCACGGCGACCCGCACTGCGACCCGAACGGCACCCAGAGCGACGGCAACGGCAACACCTACCCGACCGACTCCATCCCCGGCAGCAACATCCCGGCCGGCCAGTGGTTCCCGGCCCAGTTCCGGCAGTTGGTGCAGAACGCCTACCCCGCGTTCGGCGGCGGCTCCGGCGGAAACACCGGCCCGAGCGTGCCGGGCGGACTGACCGTCACCGGCACCACCAGCAGCAGCGTGTCGCTCAGCTGGACGGCCTCCACCGACCCGGCCGGCGTGACCGGCTACTCGGTGTACCGGAACGGGGCCAAGGTCGCCACCGTGACCACCACCGCCTACACCGACACCGGGCTCTCCGCCGCCACCGCCTACCAGTACACCGTCACGGCGCAGGACGCGGCCGGGAACGTCTCCGCCGCCTCGGCCGCGGTGACCGGCACCACGGCGGCGGCGAGCGGTGGCGGTGGCAGCAGGGGCTGCTCCGCGAGCTACACGGTGGGCAACGACTGGGGCAGCGGCTTCACCGCCGGTGTCACCGTCGCCAACACGGGCAGCACGGCCACCAAGTCCTGGACGGTCACCTGGTCCTGGGGCGGCAACCAGCAGATCACCAACAGCTGGAACGCCACCACCGCCCAGAGCGGCAACGCGGTGACGGCCGCCAGCCAGGCCTACAACGGCGCGCTGGCGCCCAACGGCACCACCAGCTTCGGCTTCCAGGCGACCTACTCGGGCGGCAACACCGCTCCGACGCTGACCTGCACCGCTAGCTGACCCGCGCGGCGGGTCGGTCGCCCACGCGAACTGACCCGCCCCGCGAGCTGACCTCACCCGGCCAGGGCCGCACCCGCGGCCCAGGCCCCCACCCACGAGGACCCGGCATGCCCCGTAGCGTCCCACCCCGTACCGCCCCTGCCCGCACGACCGTACTGGCGGCCGCCACCGCCGCGTGCGCGGCCCTGGCCGTGCTCCCCCTCACCGCCTCCGCGACCACCTCCGCCCCGGCCCCCGCCTCCGGCACCTCCTGCGACGTGAAGTACGCCGTCAACGACTGGGGCAGCGGGTTCACCGCCAACCTCACCATCACCGACACCGGCACCACCCCCATCAACGGCTGGACCCTCGGCTACTCCTACACCGGCAACCAGACCCTCCAGAACGGCTGGAACGGCACCTGGAGCCAGACCGGACAGGCCGTCACCGTCACCAACCCCGGCTACGCCCCCACCATCAACCCCGGCGCCGCCTACACCACCAGCGCCAACTTCTCCTACAACGGCGCCAACACCGCCCCCACCGCCTTCACCCTCAACGGCACCCCCTGCGGGCCCCGGTCGAGCCCGTCGCCGAGCCCCTCCCCCACACCGACCGGCACGCCGCCGACCACGCCGCCCCCGAGCGGGCCCGCCCCGGCCGTGCACGTCGCGGGCAGGACGCTGGCGAAGGCCGACGGCTCCCCGATCACCCTGCACGGGGTCGACCGCTCCGGGGCCGAGTTCATGTGCGTCCAGGGCCGCGGATTCTTCGACGGCCCGGCCGACCAGGCGTCCGTCACCACGATGAAGTCCTGGCACGTCAACTCCGTCCGGGTGCCACTCAACGAGGACTGCTGGCTCGGCCACTCCGATGTCGACCCCGCCTACTCCGGCTCGGCCTACATCGGTGCGGTGCGCAGCTACGTCGACCTGCTGGAACGGAACGGCCTGGTGGTGGTGCTGGACCTGCACTGGAGCGACGGGGCGTACACCGGACCGTCCGCCGGCTGCCCGGACGCCAACGCCACCTGCCAGAAGCCCATGCCGGACGCGGCCGGCGCGATCCCGTTCTGGACCTCGGTGGCCCAGACCTTCAAGGGGGACGACGCGATCGTCTTCGACCTGTTCAACGAGCCGTACCCGTCACGCGCCACCGGGAGCGAGGACAGCGGCTGGACCTGCTGGCGGGACGGCGGCAGCTGCCCCGGGATCGGCTACCAGGTCGCCGGGATGCAGGCGATGGTCGACGCGGTGCGCTCGACCGGCGCGGACAACGTCCTGATGCTGGGCGGCCAGGAGTACGCCAACGACCTCACCCAGTGGGCCTCGCACCGGCCCGACGATCCGCTGCACAACCTGGCCGCGTCCTGGCACTCGTACAACTTCAACGCCTGCAGCACCGGTTCCTGCTGGGACGGCCAGATCGCCCCGCTCGCCGCCCAGGTGCCGGTCGTCGCCGGGGAGTTGGGCGAGAACGACTGCGCGCACGGCTACCTGGACGCCCTGCTGCCCTGGCTGGACCAGCACGGCGTCTCCTACCTCGCCTGGGCCTGGAACACCTGGGACTGCGGCAGCGGCCCGGCGCTGATCAGCTCCTACGACGGCACGCCGACGGCCTTCGGCGCCGGCTACCGCGCCCACCTGGCCGGCACGTAGCGGCCGGGCCGACCCGGTCAAGAGGACTCCCGCACCACCAGTTCCGTCGGCAGGACCGTCTGCCGACGGAACCGGCCCGGCCGGGCGATCTCCTCCAGCAGCGAGCGGACCATCAACCTCCCCATCTCCTCAGTCGGTTGTCGCACACTGGTGAGCCGCGGCTCGGTGTGCCGAGCCACCACGGAGTCGTCGAAGCCGACCACGGCGACGTCCTGCGGCACCCGCCGGCCGGCCTCGCGCAGCGCCTGCAACGCACCCGCCGCCGTCAGGTCCGAAGCGCAGAACACCGCGTCCAGTCCGGGCCGGCGGGCGAGCAGTTCCCGCATGCCCTCGCGGCCGCCGCGCTCGGTGAAGTCCCCATGGGCGACGAGTCCCTCGTCCGCCGGCACCTCCGCCTCGGCGAGCGCCTGGCGGTAACCAACCAGGCGCGCCGCGGCGCCCTCCATGTCGAGCGGCCCGGTGACGGTCCCGATGGCCGCCCTGCCCCGGGAGAGCAGGTGCCGCACGGCCGCCCGGGCACCGCCGGCGTTGTCGGCGTGGACGTAACTCAGCGGTTCCTCCTCCGAGCGGCGGCCGCCGAGCACCGCGGGCAGCTCCAGCCGCTCCAGCAGCTCGGGAAGCGGATCGTCCTGGTGCACCGAGACCAGCAGGACGCCGTCCACCCGGCGGGCGGTGAGATAGCGGGTCAGCCGCTCCCGCTCGTGTTCGTCACGGACCAGCACCAGCAGCAACTGCAGTTCGGAATCGGCGAGTTCGGCGGACACGCCGGTGATGATGTCGGAGAAGTAGGGCTCGGAGCTCAGTTTCGCGACGCTCTCCGGGATGACCAGGGCGACCGCGTCGGTCCGGGAGGTGACCAGGGAGCGCGCCGCCTGGTTGGGGACGTAGCCCAGTTCGGCGATGGCCTGTTCGACCGCCGCCCGGGCCTTGGCGCTCACCTTGGGCGAGCCGTTGACGACCCGGGACACCGTACCCCGACCCACTCCGGCCCGCGCCGCCACCGCCTCCAGGGTGGGGCGGGCAGCGGGTGGCTGCTGCTCGACTCGGCTCATGATCGTTCTCCCGGCGGACGGTGGACTGACGGCGGACGGCGGACGGCGGACGGACGGCGGACGGCGAGGACCGCGGCGGGAGCGCTCGGGACGACACGGTCCGGTAACGGAGCCGTTGCCCGCCCTTGACACGCCTCGCGCGGCGAAGCAATCTTCCCACATCACAGTGGGAGCGCTCCCATGCGCATCGCGCACACTCGCACTGCCCCGTTCCGAGCACCGCCCCAGTGGCGCGGCACAGCCGTGCACCCAGCCTGGACAAGGAGATTCGGCCATGCGGAACCCCGGCACCACCCACGGTGGCAGAGCCACCGCCCTCCTCCCCCTGCGCAAGGCCCCCAGGCCCTTGCTGAGCGCCGCGACCGCCGCCCTGTGCGCCCTGCTGGTCGCCGGGTGCGACAGCTCCGGCTCGGGCGGCACTGCGGCCTCCGACGGCAAGATCACCCTGACCGTCGGCGACTACGGCACCTTCGGCTTCAAGGAGGCCGGCCTGTTCGACGCCTACATGCGGGAGCACCCCGGCATCACCATCGTGGAGCACACCGTCCAGCAGGAGACCGACTACTACCCCGCCCTGCAGACCCACCTCGCCTCCGGCAGCGGCCT
Source organism: Kitasatospora sp. NPDC059648 (assembly GCF_042734825.1). Taxonomy (NCBI): domain Bacteria; kingdom Bacillati; phylum Actinomycetota; class Actinomycetes; order Kitasatosporales; family Streptomycetaceae; genus Kitasatospora; species Kitasatospora sp. NPDC059648. The sequence continues at coordinate 58,632 of NZ_JBHWDU010000041.1, forward strand.
GGACGACATCCAGGCGGTCGAGGTCGGCCGGATCGCCCAGGTGGTGAAGAAGCAGGCGGACAGGTTCGCCGACCTCGGCAAGGCGGACGGGGTGGACAAGGGCGCCTTCCTGCCGTGGAAGTCGCAGCAGGCCAGCACGGCGGACGGCCGCACCATCGGCCTGGGAACGGACATCGGCCCGATGGCGATCTGCTACCGCAAGGACCTGTTCCAGCAGGCCGGGCTGCCCACCGACCGCGAGGAGGTGGCCAAGCTCTGGAAGGGCGACTGGGCCAAGTTCGTCGAGACGGGGAAGCAGTACCAGGCCAAGGCACCCGCCGGCACCTTCTTCACCGACTCCGCGGGCGGTCTGTTCAACGCCGTGGTGTCCTCCGGCACCACCCAGTACGACGACAGCAGCGGCCGGCTGGACTACAAGAACAGCCCCGGCGTCAAGAACGCCTGGGCCCTGGCGACCGGCGCGATCCAGGCCGGGATCAGCGCCGGCCTCAAACAGTTCGACACACCGTGGTACCAGGCGTTCGCCAACTCCAAGTTCGCCACGGTCGCCTGCCCGTCCTGGATGACGGCCATCGTCGCCGACAAGTCCGGGAACGCCAACAAGGGCAAGTGGGACATCGCCACCGCGCCGGCCGCCGGAAACTGGGGCGGCTCCTTCCTCACCGTACCGAAGGCCGGCAAGCACCAGAAGGAGGCCGAGGCCCTCGCCGCCTGGCTCACCGCTCCCGCCCAGCAGGCCAAGGTCTTCACCACGGTCGGCAACCTGCCGTCCAACACCAAGGCGCTCAGCCAGCCGGAGGTGCAGAACGCCGAACTCGACTTCTTCGGCGACACGCCCACCGGCCGGATCTACGCCGCCACCGCGCAGTCCATCCAGCCGACCGTGATCGGCGAGTGGGACGGCCTGGTCAAGGACACCCTCACCAACGGCGCCCTGCTCAGCATCGAGCAGCACCAGAGCGACCCCGCCAGGGCGTGGAGCAACGCGGTCAAGGAGATCGACGACAAGGTCAACGACTGACACCCGGTCTCCCCGCCGTCCGCCCGCCCCGGCCCCGCCGTCCGGCCGGGCGGGGCCGGCCCCACCCCAGAGAGGTCTTCACCATGCTCGACGAGGCCGTCCCGGCCACTCCCCTCGGCAGGCCACGCCCCGCTCCCCCGCCGCCCCGCCCCTGGCGCGCCCGGCTCTACCGCTGGGACCTCAAGGCCTCGCCGTACCTGTACGTCGCGCCGTTCTTCCTCTGCTTCCTCGCCTTCGGGCTGTTCCCGCTGGTCTACACGGGCTGGGTCTCGCTGCACAGCGTCGACCTGCAGACGTCCGACCAGATGCAGTGGCGCGGCTTCGACAACTACACCCGGCTGCTCCACGACGACCTGTTCTGGAACGCCCTGCGCAACACCGTCACCATCGGCCTGCTGTCCACCGTGCCGCAGCTGCTGATGGCCCTCGGTCTGGCGCACCTGCTGAACTACCGCCTCCGCGGCCGCGGCTTCTTCCGGATCGCGATGCTCGCGCCGTACGCCACCTCGATCGCGGCGGCGACCCTGGTGTTCACGCTGCTGTTCGGGCGTGACTACGGGATGGTCAACTGGCTGCTGGGCAACCTCGGCCTTGGCCACGTCGACTGGGAAGGCGGCACCTGGACCTCCCGGATCGCCGTCTCCACGATCGTCACCTGGCGCTGGACGGGCTACAACGCCCTGATCTACCTCGCCGCGATGCAGGCCGTCCCGCACGACCTGTACGAGGCGGCGGCGCTCGACGGCGCCAACCGGTGGCACCAGTTCCGACACGTCACGGTGCCGTCCATCCGGCCCACCATCCTGTTCACCGTCGTGGTCTCCAGCATCGGGGCCACCCAGCTCTTCGGCGAGCCACTGCTGTTCGGCGGCGGAGCGACCGGCCACAGCGGCGGGTCGGCCCACCAGTACCAGACCCTCGGGCTGTACCTGTACGACCAGGGCTGGTACGCCTTCCACCTCGGCCGGGCCGCCGCCGTGGCCTGGACGATGCTGCTGATCCTGCTGGCCATCGGCGCGCTCAACCTCGCCCTGGCCCGCGTCCGCCGCGCCCGGAACGGAGGTTGAGAGCGATGGCCGTCAACCCGGGACGACGGCGCGCAGGAGCCCGCGGCCTCACCGGAGCCGGACCGTTCACGTACGCGGTGCTGATCCTCGTCGCCGTCCTCTCCCTGTTCCCGCTGTACTGGACGCTGGTCGGCGCCTCGACCTCCGGCGGCCGGATCGCGCAGACCCCGCCCCCGCTGCTGCCCGGCGGGAACCTGTGGCACAACCTCGACATCGCCTGGAACCAGGTCCACATGGGCCGGGCGCTGCTCAACTCGGTGGTGGTGGCGAGCTGCGTGACCGTCAGCACCGTGCTGTTCGCCACCCTGGCCGGCTTCGCCTTCGCCAAACTGCCGTTCCGGGGCCGCAGCGCCCTGCTGAGCCTGGTGGTGGCGACCATGATGGTGCCCGCCCAGCTGAGCGTCATCCCGCTGTACCAGATCATGGCGCGGCTGCACTGGACCGACCAGCTGCAGTCGGTGATCCTGCCCAACCTGGTGGCCGCGTTCGGGGTGTTCTTCATGCGGCAGTTCCTGTCGGAGGCGTTGCCGATCGAACTGGTCGAGGCGGCCCGGACGGACGGCGCGAGCAGCCTGCGGATCCTGTGGAGCGTGGTGCTGCCGATCGCCCGGCCCGGGATGGCCGTGCTCGGCATGCTGGTCTTCGTGCAGTCCTGGAACGACTTCTTCTGGCCGCTGATCGCACTGAGCCAGAGCAATCCCACCGTGCAGGTCGCGCTGGCCGGCCTCGGCGGAGGATCGTACGACTCCGACCAGGCCGTCATCCTCACCGGCTCGCTGCTCGGGACGGCGCCGCTGCTGCTGGTGTTCGCCCTGCTGGGCAGGCAGGTCGTCGGCGGCATCACCGCCGGCGCCGTCAAGAACTGATCGTCAGTCGATGAACCCCGCCAGAAAGGGAGAAGCCAGCGATGACTTCCACACGGACCGGCTCGGCCCCGGTCGAAGCCTCCCCCTCCGCCTTCCCCACCGGTTTCCTCTGGGGAGCCGCGACGGCGGCGTACCAGATCGAGGGGGCCGTCGACGTGGACGGCCGGTCCCCCTCGATCTGGGACACCTTCAGCCGCACCCCGGGACGGACGGCCGGCGGCGACACCGGTGACCGCGCCACCGAGCACTACCACCGCTACCGGCAGGACGTCCGGCTGATGAGCGAGCTGGGTCTGGGCGCCTACCGGTTCTCGGTGTCCTGGTCCCGGGTGCAGCCGACCGGCCGCGGGCCGGCCGTCGAAAGGGGCCTGGACTTCTACCGGCGCCTGGTGGACGAGCTGCTGGAGCACGGCATCCAGCCTGCCGTGACGCTCTACCACTGGGACCTGCCACAGGACCTGGAGGACCTCGGAGGCTGGCCGGCCCGCGACACCGCGGAGCGGTTCGCGGACTACGCCGCGCTGCTGGCGGACGCCCTCGGCGACCGGGTCGGCATCTGGACCACCCTCAACGAACCCTGGTGCTCGGCCTTCCTCGGTTACGGCTCCGGGGTGCACGCCCCGGGCCGCGCCGACTGGACGGCCGCCCTGCGCGCGGCCCACCACCTCAACCTCGGCCACGGACGCGCGGTCGAGGTGCTGCGCGCGTCGCTGCCCCGGGACGCGCGGATCGCCGTGTCGCTCAACCTGCACGAGGTGCGGCCGCTCACCGCGTCCGCCGCGGACCGCGAGGCCGCCCGCCGGATCGACGCGGTGGGCAACCGGGTCTTCACCGGACCGATGCTGGGCGGTGGCTACCCCGACGACCTGCTCGCCGACACGGAACACCTGGTCGACTGGCAAGACCTGGTCCACGACGGCGACCTGGCCGCGATCGCCCGGCCGGTCGATCTGCTGGGCGTCAACTACTACACCCCGACGGTGGTTTCGGCCCTGCCCCACGGGCAGGACCCGGGCTCCGCGACCGCGAGCGAGGCGGGCCACGGCGACGGTGCCCAGTCCCCCTTCGTCGGCTGTGCCGACGTGCTCTTCCACCGCGCGCCCGGCCCGCGCACCGTCATGGGCTGGCCGATCGACCCCTCCGGCCTGACCGACCTGCTGCTGCGGCTCCACCGCGAACACCCCGGGCTGCCGCTGATGGTCACCGAGAACGGTGCCGCCTTCGACGACCGGCCGACGGCGGAGGGTTCGGTGCACGACCCGCAGCGCATCGACTACCTGCGCGGGCACCTCGACGCCGTCCGGCGGGCGATCGCCGCCGGAGCGGACGTGCGGGGCTACTTCCTCTGGTCGCTGATGGACAACTTCGAGTGGGCGTGGGGCTACGGCAAACGGTTCGGTCTGTACTACGTGGACTACGCCACCCAGGCCCGGACCGCCAAGGACAGTGCCCGGTGGTACGCGGAGGTGATCCGCCGGAACACGCTGCCCGACCTGCCCGGGTGAGGGCGCCGGATCCCTTGACGCAGGCCGTTCAACCCTCCAAGCTGGCAGCCGGTGGGTGGACCGGCGCACGACGAGTTCGGGGTGCAGTTCCCGTGTCGAGGATCGATCCAGGACGGCCCCCATGCCCCAGCCCTTGCGCAGCAACGACCCCGCCCCGACACTGGCCGAGGTCGCCCGGCGCGCCGGTGTCTCCACCGCGACCGCCTCCCGGGTGCTGAATCGTTCCGCCCCGGTGGCCACCGACGTGGCGGCCCGGGTGGAACGGGCGGCCTGCGAGTTGGCGTACGTCCGCCTCCGGGCGGCCAGTGCCCGGGAGACCGGCGTGGTGGCCGTCGTGGTCTTCGCCGACCCGGTGCAGTACCACTCCGACGCTTTCCCGGTGCGGTTACTGGCCGGGCTGCGGCGCTCCCTGCCGGGCGCGGAGCGGGAGCTGGCCGTCTTCACGGTACCGAGACGCTCCCGGCGGCCACGGCTGGTGCGCTACCTGTGCGGCGGTCACGTCGACGGCGTGCTGCTGGTCGGCCCCTGGGGGGACACCGCGCTCATCAGGCTGCTGCACACGGCCAGGGTGCCCGTGGTGTCGCTGGGGCGGCCGCCGGAGCCGGGCACGGTGGCGTTCGTGGACGCGGACAACCTCGCCGGCGCCAAGGACGCGGTGCGGCGGCTGTGCGCGTCCGGGCGCCGCTCGGTGGCCACCATCGCCGGGCCACCGGACACCGCCGCCGGCGCGGACCGGCTGGCCGGCTACCGCCAGGCGACGGCCGCGGTGGCCGCGGTGCGGCCCGCCGTGGCCTACGGCGACTTCAGCAGCGCCTCCGGTGAGCACGCGATGCAGCGGCTGCTGGACCAGCACCCCGAGGTGAACGCGGTGTTCGCCGCCTCCGACCAGATGGCCGCGGGCGCCCTCCGGACCCTGCGGCGGCACGGTCGGCGGGTGCCGGAGGACGTCGCGCTGATCGGCTTCGACGACGCCCCCGTCGCGGCACGCTGCCGCCCGGCCCTGACCACCGTCCGCCAGCCGGTGGAGGAACTCGGCTCCCGCGCCATGGAGTTGCTGCTGGCGAACCCGGCGCGCGGCGAATCGGTGGTGCTCCCCACGCGGCTGGTCGTCCGGGCGTCGGGCTGACCGCGCCGCGGAGGAGCCCCCGGTGGCCCGAAACTTTCGCGAGACCCGCACCAGGCATTGCCGTCAGCCCCGGAAAGGAACGGCGCGATCCTCGCGGTCGCGGCCATCGGCAATCATCTGACCTGCGAGATCCTGCCAGGGAGGCGGTGCGGGATACGACCGATTCTTTCGCGTTCTTCGCCGAAAGAGTTGACAGCTTGTCGCGGGCAGACCAACACTGTCGCCGTCGACAAGACCGGATGGCTCCGGATCCGGAGCCATGTCGCGGGGGGGGGGACCAAGCGCGCGCGGGGGGGGGGGGCCGGCACCCCGCGCCCCCCCCCCGCCCCCCCGCCCACCACGCCCCACCCCCCCCCCCCCGCCCCCCCCCC
>NZ_JBHWDU010000041.1:64597-68870 GCF_042734825.1 Kitasatospora sp. NPDC059648
TTTCTTCTTTTTTTTTTTACAGGTTGGGGGGCGACACACACCCCGTGCCCCCCATACACCGCGGGCGCGCGCGGGTGCCGCCCGCTTGGGGGTGGACCCACACCCGCGGCGGGGGGTCGCGTGGCCCCCCCCACGCCGGTCCCCCTGCGCCGCCACGCGGCATCCTTCGCCCACCCAGCCGTCAGCGGCCGACGGTGGCGCAGGGCCGCACCCCACCCCCTCTCATCGGCAGAACGGATCACCCTGTGAACCCTTCCCACCCCGAGAGCCGCAAGCCCGGCCGCCTCCGGCGGTTCGCCGGCAGGACACCCGTTCTCGTGCCGGCGCTGGCGGTCGTCCTGCTCCTTCCCGGCACCGCCGACGCCGCCACCGTGACCACGAACCAGACCGGCACCGAGGGCGGCTACTTCTACTCCTTCTGGACCGAGGGCACCGGCGCGGTCTCGATGTCGCTGAACGGCGGCGGTCGCTACGGCACCTCCTGGACTAACGCCGGCAACTTCGTCGCCGGCAAGGGCTGGAGCACCGGCTCCCGCAACCCGGTCGCCTACTCGGGCACGTGGAGCACCAACGGCAATGCCTACCTCTCGCTCTACGGATGGAGCACCAACCCGCTCGTCGAGTACTACATCGTCGACAACTACGGCTCCTACAAGCCCACCGGCACGTACAAGGGCACGGTCACCAGTGACGGCGGCACCTACGACATCTACGAGACGACGCGCTACAACGCCCCCTCCATCGAGGGCATCAGGACCTTCAACCAGTACTGGAGCGTCCGCCGGGACAGGCGGACCGGCGGGACCATCACCGTCGGGAACCACTTCGACGCGTGGGCCAGGTCCGGCATGAACCTCGGCACCATGAACTACGAGATCCTGGCCACCGAGGGCTACCGGAGCAGCGGCAGCTCCGACATCACGGTGGGCTCCTCCCCCGGCGGGGGCAGCGGCGGCGGCACGCCGGGCGGAGGCATCACCTCCGGCGCCGTCTACACGCTCACGGACGCCGCCGCCGGACGCGTGCTCGACGAGCCCTCGGGGCAGAACGGCAACGGCACGCCGCTCCAGGTCTGGGACGCCGGCGGCGCCGCCAACCAGCAATGGCGGGCGGACCGGAACGGTGACGGCTCCTACACCCTGACCAACGTCGCCAGCGGCCGGGCCCTGGACGAGCCGAGCGGCCGGACGGGCAACGGGACGAGGCTCCAGGTCTGGGACTCCAGCGGTGGCGCCAACCAGCACTGGCGGGCCGACCGGAACGGCGACGGCTCCTACACGCTGGTCAACGTCGCCAGCGGCCGGGCGCTGGAGCTCCCCGGCGGTCAGACCGCCAACGGCACGCCCGTCCAGGTCTGGGACCCCAACGGCGGCTCCAACCAGCACTGGACCTTCGGTTGAGCTCTTCCGCGGGGTGCGCGCCGCCCTCTGCACGCGATCATGTTAGCGCTAACAATTCCACCCGTCGGCCCCACCCGGCCCTGAAGGAGTTCCTCATGCGTGAACGAAATCCCCGACGCGGGCGACCGGCCAGGGCCCTCGTCGCCGTCGTCGCCGCTGTGGCGGCGCTGGCGGCCGCGCTGGTCGCCGGCCCGGCGCAGGCCGCCACCAGCGGTGCCCTGCGCGGTGCCGGTTCCGGCCGGTGCCTCGACGTGGCGAACGCCAGCCGGACGGACGGCGCTCCCCTCCAGGTCTACGACTGCTGGAACGGGACCAACCAGCAGTGGACACTGACGTCCGACAACCGGCTGACCGTGTACGGCGACAAGTGCCTGGACGTTCCGGGCCACGCCACCGCCGCCGGTACCCGGGTGCAGATCTGGACCTGCACCGGCGCCGCGAACCAGCAGTGGCGGGTGAACGCCGACGGGACGGTGGTCGGCGTGGAGTCCGGACTCTGCCTGGACGTCGTGGGCGCCGGTACGGCCAACGGCACGGCGGTGGACATCTGGCCCTGCAGCGGTGGCAGCAACCAGCAGTGGACCGGCCTGTCCGCGTCGTCCCCGCCCGGCACGTGCGCGCTCCCCTCGACCTACCAGTGGTCCTCGACGGGTGCGCTGGCCCAGCCCGCGAACGGCTGGACGTCGGTGAAGGACTTCACCGACGTGGTCTACAACGGCAAGCACCTGGTCTACGCGTCGAACGTGAACGGCTCCTCGTACGGCTCGATGGCCTTCGCCCCCTTCACCAACTGGTCGGACATGGCCTCGGCCCCCCAGACCGGCATGAACCAGAGCGCGGTGGCGCCCACCCTGTTCTACTTCGCGCCCAAGAACATCTGGGTGCTCGCGTACCAGTGGGGCCAGTGGCCCTTCATCTACCGCACCTCCAGCGACCCGACCAACCCCAACGGCTGGTCCGCCCCGCAGCCGCTGTTCACCGGCGGCATCCCCGGTGCGGCCCCGATCGACCAGACCCTGATCGGCGACGACCAGAACATGTACCTGTTCTTCGCCGGTGACAACGGCAGCATCTACCGGGCGAGCATGCCCATCGGCAACTTCCCCGGTAACTTCGGCTCCTCCTACACCACCGTCATGACCGACTCGGTGAAGAACCTCTTCGAGGCCCCGCAGGTCTACAAGGTCAAGGGCCAGAACCAGTACCTGATGATCGTCGAGGCCCGCGGCGCGAACGAGCAGCGCTACTTCCGCTCCTTCACCGCCACCAGCCTCAACGGCTCCTGGACCCCGCAGGCCGCCACCGAGAGCAGCCCCTTCGCCGGCAAGGCCAACAGCGGCGCCACCTGGACCAACGACATCAGCCACGGCGACCTGGTCCGCAACAACCCCGACCAGACCATGACCATCGACCCCTGCAACCTCCAGCTCCTCTACCAGGGCAAGTCCCCCACCGCGAGCGGCCCCTACGACCAACTCCCCTGGCGCCCGGGCCTCCTGACCCTCCAGCGCCACTGATCGGACCCGCCATCGCACGGAACCCCGGCCGCCCGCGGCCGGGGTTCCGTCTTCCGCGGACCTTCCCGAGCCCGCTCGCCTCGGCCGGCACGGGGGGCGGCGGCGATCCGGTCGCACAGGACGGCCCTCTCGTCGGTTCTTCGACTCAGTAGCCGTAGATCATGTCGAAGGCGACCTGCGGCAGGAACTGTCCGGCCGTCGAGCCGGTACCGGTGCCGCAGTTGCCGTCCGATTCGCCCGGTGCCTTGATCCACAGCAGCATCTCGGCGCCGCCGCCGGCCTGCGGGGGCGTGCCGATCCGGCGCCCGGCCGGATTGCACCAGTTGCCGTCGGATCCGTTGCCGTTGCGGCTGGTGTCGATGACGAACGGCTTGCTGAAGCCGTGCGCCGATCGCAGGGCCGCGCTGACGGCGTTTCCGTACGCGGTGTTCTGCGCGGTGGGGAGGAAGTTGGACACGTTGAGCGAGAACCCGCGGGCTCCGCTCACTCCGGCTGCGGCCAGGTGGTCGGCCATGGTCGCGGCGCTCATCCAGGCGGGGTTGCCGGCGTCCAGGTAGACCCAGGTGTTGGGGGCCTTGGCGTTGAACTGCGCGACGGCGTTGCGCAGCATGCCGTTGCGCTCGGCGATCTGGTCGGCGCTCATGCAGGTCTCGTCCCCGAGCGAGTCGGGTTCGAGGACGACCACCGCCGGTCGGTTGCCGATGCCGCTGGCGAAGGCGGCGATCCAGGCGGCGTAGTCGGCGGGGCTGCCCGCCCCGCCGCCGGACTGGCCGGCGCAGATGTCGCGGTCGGGGATGTTGTACGCCACCAGGATCGGCAGCTTGCCCCGGGCGGTGGCCGCGCCGACGAAGGCGCCGGTCGCCGTCCCGATGGTCCCGCTCCAGCTGCCGAACCACCGGGCCGTCGGCACGTTGGCGATCGACGACCGGATGGCCTGGGCGCGGCCGTCCCCGGGGTTGGCGCTGAGCCATTGCTGCGCGCCGGAGTCCGGGTCGACGTAGAAGCCGCTGGTCATGGTGGTGGGGTCGGCGGCGTACGCCGTCCCCGGGTGGACGGCGAGCAGGAGGGCGGTGAGCGCGGGGGTCAGGAGCGAGCACATTCTGCGGAGCGAGCGGCGCATGGATCTTCCTCCAACGGGTGGGGGCGGGGGAGAGGCGAGTGGAAGCGCTTCCGGTCGCCGGAAGACGGGTCGGCAGGACGAGCGGGGTCGGACACGGCAGCGCTTCCACCCCGCCCGTCCGGTAGAGGTCCGTGAGCCGGCCGAGGCCGGGGGTGCCGGCCTGGCCGCCCGGCGCTCCGGACCGGACCGGCGGGCGCCTCGGCGGGCCGCTGCCGGGCGGCTGGCATGCTCAGGGC